>JAUZQR010000001.1 GCA_030950865.1 Mariprofundaceae bacterium
TATGGCATAGTAATGAGAAACAAACCTATGAAGAGGGCTGCCTATCTGTGCCAGAGATTTATGAAGATGTAGAGCGTCCAGCAGCCGTGCGTTTGCGTTGGTTTGATTTAGATGGCGAGCAGCATGAGCAAGATTTTGAAGGTTTTGAGTCTGTGGCATTGCAGCATGAGTTTGATCATTTGGATGGCAAGCTATTTGTCGATTATTTATCACCCTTAAAGCGCAAAATGATTCGCAAGAAATTGATTAAATTTTATAAAAAATGATTTACAGTGCTTTAAGTTTAGCGTTGTTTGCATCGCGTCATTCCCATGCAAATGGGAATCCACCTATTGCATGGTGTCATTGCTAATGGATGCCCACCTACGTGAGCATGACGAAGTGATTACGTGCTTGATTGTTAATAAATCGCGAATAATTAAAAAGTGAGTAAATAATGCGTATTGTTTTTGCAGCAACCCCTGGATTTTCTGTACCATGTTTGCAGGCATTACTAGAAGCTCCTGATATGGATGTGGTGGGTGTGGTGTCTCAGCCTGATCGTAAATCAGGGCGTGGTATGAAACTAACCCCCAGTCCTGTTAAAAGAGCTGCCTTGGATGCGGGCATTGATGTCATTACCCCTGAATCACTACGCAATAATGATGAGGCTTTGGCATGGTTAAATTCAAAAAAAGCTGATTTTTTGGTTGTTGTGGCATTTGGTATGATTTTACCCAAACAATGGCTTGATACGGTAGCCATTGCTCCCATCAATGTACATGCTTCACTCTTGCCTCGTTGGCGTGGTGCAGCACCCATTGAACGCGCCTTGTTGGCAGGCGATAATGAAACAGGTGTATGCATCATGCATATGGAAGAAGGCTTGGATACAGGCGGTATTTATGCTTGCCAAAGCATTCCAATTACAGAGGCGACTACAGGTTCAGACTTATGGTTTGCATTGGCTCCTATGGGGGCGAAACTGTTGGTTGAAACATTGCCGAAAATTTTTCAAGGCTTGGCATGTGTGCCGCAAGATGAGCAGGGTATGACCTATGCGAAAAAACTTCAAAATGAAGAGCGGATTATTGATTGGAGCATGGCTGCCTCAACAGTTGACCGTCTGATTCGCTGTTTTTCCCCCAAGCCTGGCGCGAGAACATTGGCAAATGGAAAATGGCTAAAAGTGCTTGCTGGTGAAGTTCTAGCGAACACGGCGCATAAGACTGAAGGTGAAATTATTGGCGTGAAAGAAGGCTTGGATGTGGTTTGTGGGGATGGCAGTGTATATCGTATCACTGAATTACAACCAGAAGGAAAAAAAACTATGCGAGCAGTGGATTATTTGCGTGGCGCTAAGTTAAGTGTCGGTATTGTTTTGGGCTAAACCTTTAATGTTGATTAACGCTCTGATGGGCAAAAATGCAGTTAAGTGAAGGGTCAATATTGCACTTTGAAGGGTAGTCAGAATGTTCATTTGAAGTATGTGCTTGATGGCAAGCGACGATGGTATCAATCATTGTAATGAATTTTTCAAAGTTATATGGTTTATCGAGTGTATAACATACCTGCTTGGCTGCTTTTTTATGATGTTCAAGATCAGCATTGCCTGTAACGAGAATAATTTTCTGAAATGGCAGGCATTCTCGTATTTTTAATGCTAAATCATAGCCGTTGATGCCAGGCATGGTAGCATCACTTAATACGGCAATTGGTTTTGCAAATTCAGGCGATTTTAAGTATTCAAGATATTGATTGCCAGATTCAAAACATAAAACATCGCAGCCATGATCAACCAGTATGGATTCAGCGAGTTCGCGAAGCATTGCTTCATCATCAATAATGTGAAACATGTATTTATTATATGTCTTTATATACTTAATAGTCAAGGGATATATTACGTGGAAAACATTTCATGTTTTTATCCATAAAAAGTGCTTTGCATGGCTTTTTCTTGCAATTTAAATTTAATTTTATATGCTAAAACGTATACAGTGACTATTTTAATGATATTTTCCAATTTAGAGGTATTTAGATGATTCAGATTGACGTGAAAGCAGGCAATGCAGATAAACAACGTGAAGATGCAGTGGTTCTTCCTTTATTAGAGGGCAGGAAGCTGACTGAATCGGGTAAAGAACTGCAAGTAGCAACAGGTGATACGGTTGCAGATTTTTTGCGTAAGTTTGATTTATTGGGAGATTTTGGTGCATCGAGAACATTGTATGATGTGGCAGGCATGCATGGTCATAGGGCTGTTTTTTTAGGGGCTGGTAATGAAAAGGATTTAAGCCTGCATAAATTACGCGTGTTGGCGGCAAAGATTGCAGCAAAACTTGAAAAAAGTGGCGTGCGTGGTGCAGCATTGTATTTAACAGAGTTGGATGTAAAAGGTGCAAGCTTAGCAGATAAAGTACAGGCAGTGGCAGAAGGTATTTGGTTGGGTTTATACAAATTTGATAAATATCAGACCAATAGAAAAGAAAATAAACGGGCTTTGCGTTCAGTGAATATTATGGTGACATCGCGCCGTGATTTGGATGCTGCGGAAGTGGCACTGGCAAATGCCAAAGCCGTGGCTTCAGGGACTATTTTTGCGCGTGATTTGGCAAATGAACCAGGCAATGTGTGTACACCCGAATGGCTGGGCAATCAGGCTGCGGGACTATTGCATAAAAAATTAAAAGTAACGGTGATGGATAAAGCTGCGATTGAAAAAGCTGGTTTTACAGCACTGTTGGCAGTGAATCAGGGCTCAGTCAAAGAACCGCGTTTTATTGTGTTGGAATATAATGGTGGTAAAAAAGCTGATGCACCTGTGGCATT
>JAUZQR010000010.1 GCA_030950865.1 Mariprofundaceae bacterium
TTTTTATGCTTAGCTGACGAGATGTACTCCGCAAAGCATATAATCTGAATAGGTTTTTTCTTCAGGGCTTCTTTTTCGTTTCACCCTCTTTACGAGATTAATTTCGCATTTGTGTGTTGCTAGGAAGTTTCTGCGTGTTGATTTATGTCCGCAGTTTTCACACTGAATAACCATGTCATGACCCCCGAGTTTAGCTGATGATTGATTTAAAATATCATGCACCATGCGAGTGAGACTGTAACACTTGAATATTTCTTGCGTGTGACATTGTAAAATAGCGTTAGGTTTATAGCGGCCACAACTGTATACCGAGGTATATGAAACGTAGGGTTAACACAGCGCAGCCTGCCACGATAAATGTATATGACGTGCTCCAACCAATGCTTTGCATATGTTTGATACCTATATAGGTCGCACTTGCAGCCATAAAAAATGCAAACTCATTCATAATAAGCAAGCTTAAGATAGGTATGCGGGTGATATGTTCGGCATTTATTTCACTACCCATATGAATAATGAACATAAATATTAGTCCCAAAGCGAGTGCTAAATAGGGAAAATGAATTTTTTGCATGGTTGAAACTCCTAAGTGTGAAGCCTAAGAATATTGTATCACTTATTCAAATAATGTGATTTGATAGCTAGTAGTGGTTACTCTATGGCGTATATCCATTTTATATACGAATGACAGGAATCCATTTTGAGCCAGTTACCTTTTTCAGAACTTAAATTACAAACAAATTTATTGGAAAATTTATTATCATTGAATTATGACATAATGACTCCAATTCAGGCGAAAAGTTTACCGCATATTTTGGCAGGAAAGGATGTGATTGCACAAAGTCAGACGGGCTCGGGAAAGACGGCGGCTTTTGGGCTTGGGTTGTTAGAAAAATTAGATATTAAAAAGATGCATGTGCAATCATTGGTGCTTTGTCCGACACGGGAATTGGCAGATCAGGTAGCTAAAGAATTGCGTAAATTAGCGCGTACCCTGCCAAATGTGAAAATACTGACCCTATGCGGCGGTATGCCAATGCGCGCGCAGTTAGGCTCTCTGGAATATGGCGCACATATTATTGTGGGTACACCAGGGCGTATTGAAGACCATTTGAATCGCGCTTCGTTGCAATTGAAAGCTTTGCAGATATTGGTGCTGGATGAAGCCGATAGAATGCTTGAAATGGGGTTTCAATCTGCCTTGGATGCGATTGTGAAACATACGCCTGCACAGCGTCAAACCCTGCTTTTTAGCGCGACATTTCAGGCTCAAACAAAATCCATTGCCCAACGTTTGATGCAACAACCAGTAATGGTGCAAGTGGCATCTACACATGATGATAAAAGCATTGAGCAGCATTTTTATCAGGTTGGTGATGACGATGAATCACGCTTACAGGCTATACGTTTGTTGTTGTTGCAATACAAACCTGAATCGGCGGTTGTTTTTTGTAATACCAAACGTGAGACAGAGGATATTGCCAATGCGTTGATTTATGAAGGTTTTAGTGCGTTGGCTTTAAATGGTGATTTGGAACAACGTGATAGGGATCAGGTGATGGTTCGTTTTGCCAATAAGAGTGTATCTATTCTTGTGGCGACAGACGTTGCTGCACGCGGCTTGGATATTGAAGGCTTGGATGCTGTGATAAACTATGAGCTTGCCCATGATTCAGAGATTCATGTACATAGGATTGGGCGTACAGGGCGAGCTGGCAAACAGGGTGTGGCATGTACTTTATTTACGCTTCGAGATGATTATAAAATGACTGTGCTAGGTGATTATCTTGAACGCGATATAAACGCAGACTCACTGCCTACAAATAACCTTCTTAAGGAGCCAGCTTTCAAAGCTGTGATGACAACCTTGCAGATTGGTGGCGGGAAAAAACAGAAGTTGCGCCCAGGGGATATTTTAGGCGCTTTGACAGCAGGTAAAGATATTGCGGGCAAGCAAGTTGGCAAAATTCATGTGATGGATCAGTGGGCATATGTGGCTGTAAGCCGTGATGTGAGCAAGCTTGCTTTGAAAAAACTGGGTGATGGAAAACTGAAAGGTCGCTCATTTCGCGTTCGTGTCATTTAAGGAAGCTCTGAATAACTCATGAATTCGCATCTTGCGTCCAAAATATCCAAACTCTGCGTTGTGAGTTTGAGCAATAGACTTGCTATTCCATGCAATTCACACCTCGCCTAAAAGCGCCTACTTCTGGTGATTTTGAATGTTCTGAATCACAATCTGCTTCATCCAGACTTATTCAGAGCTTCCTTAACAAATAGTCTATACTTGCCGCATGTTAATTGAGGAAGGTTTTGAACGGGTGGAAGGTTTGTTGCAACGTTTGGCGATGCTACGTAACTGGTCGCGTCAGACACTTGCTGCTTATCGCAGTGATTTAATGGATGTGCATACGTTTTTACAAACATCAAAAACCACGCTGTTTGATGCGCAATCAGAGGTGCTGGTATTGTATTTAGGCACATTGATGAAACGAGGTTTGCGTGCCAGCAGCATTCAACGCAAGCGTAGTGCCTTGTCGACTTGGTATAGTTTTTTGCAACAAGAAGGATTTCGAGATGATCAGCCTGTTCGCAATTTACCCAAACAGCGGCGCGGGCGTTCATTGCCTAAAAACATGTCCGAAGATGATGTAAACCACCTCTTGAAGGCTCCTGATATAGATAGCATA
>JAUZQR010000100.1 GCA_030950865.1 Mariprofundaceae bacterium
TAAGAAGCGACCCCAACAATGCAAAACAAACAACATATTTAGTCATTAAATAGGTTTTCTAGCCACGCCCAAGTAATTTACCGACAAATCAGATGATAAAGAAAACTTGTCACTCAATAGCGCATAAGACATGCCACATATATCCTGAACCTCCAAACCAGCCTGACTCAATGCAGCATGCATTTCCGAAGGACGAATAAATTTAGCATATTCATGCGTACCTTTAGGTAACCAACCCATCACATATTCTGCGCCAATAATAGCTTTCAAATAAGATGTCGGTGTACGGTTCAGTGTAGCAAAAAAGAACAAACCACCTGGTTTGGTCATGGCTGCACAGGCAGCAACCGTGCGCGGCACATCAGGCACATGCTCAAGCACTTCCAAGCAGGTTACCGCATCATAATGCTCGCTATGATCCAACATCCATGTCTCGGCATCATTTTCAACATACTCAAGCACAACACCGCTTTGTTCAGCATGGCTGCGAGCCACCCCTAAAGCCTTAGGTGAGCGATCCAAACCTGTAACTTGCGCACCACGCTGCGCCATGCTTTCTGCCAACAAACCGCCGCCACACCCAACGTCTAATACGCGTTTACCTTGCAAACTTAAAGCTTTATCAATGTAATCCAAACGTAATGGGTTAATTCGGTGCAAAGGTTTAAAGCGTCCATTCTCATCCCACCACTCGGCAGCAATGGCTTCAAATTTGGCAATTTCTTCGGGGTCATAATGCTTATCGGTCATATCGCGAAGGCTGCTATTGCTATGGGCTTTAAGCAAGCTTGATATCATCAATTAGACCATTAAGTTTCCTGAATATGATTAGTCCATTCATCTTCAGGCACATCATTTTCAGAGACGCAATGTCCACGCATAGAAATACCAGCTTGATGTACACTTTCTACATCACCTGATAACAATGGGTGCCATGCAAAAAGATCTTTTCCTTCAAACCGTAGTCGATAAGCGCATGTTACAGGCAACCAACGGTAATGCTCTGCTTCAAAACTACGGATATTCAGGCAATCCGCGACTTTCAATAAACGGTTCTTATAATCATTGCAGCAACACTTTTCAGCGTCAAACAAGCGGCATGCTATATCTGTAGTAAGCATTTCCCCTGTATCTTCATCTTCGAACTTATGCATGCAACATAAACCACAACCATCGCACAGCAGGTCCCACTCAGAGTTGCTTAAATCCTGTAAATCCTTATGCCAAAAATCCAAATTAAATTTCTTTATTGCTATTTAGCTGTGGTTTTTGATAGGCATATTTATCAATAATAAAGGCTTCTCGCTCTGCCACTAAATCAATCGTTGCTTGATTATAGTAAAAACTAAAATCACGTTCTCTAGCTGATTCATTGGTGCGAAAAGCACTTATCAGGGCAGCGTAATCTTCTTCGCCCAATGCAATGCCCAATTGATTCGCTGCTTGTGCTAAGTCAGCATTCAAAGATTCATTACGAATTGTATAATTAAGCATATTCTGTTGTTGGTCAAACGCACAAATGTCCGCTTTACCACGCATACGAGGGCTATATAGCCCGGCAATAGCCCGGCTATATAGGTAAAGATATGAATAGGTAAAGTATCCAGCAAAATTACTTAAATTTGTGTGCCCATAACCATTGCCAATATCTTGCTTACGTGCTGGATCGAACATCATCGACAACCACAGACGAAAACGCTCTGGGTCTTTAATATCTTCATACACATATTGCCATTGTTTAATGGCTTTCCACGGTTGATGCAAAATGGAACGTAAGGCAAACCAAGGATGCTCGCGCATACCGTAGCCAGATAAGCCCATACCAGTTTGACGCAAGAATAATCCACCTTGGCTTTCACAACCAAAACCCCATTGCGATACATACCAATCCCAAGGATTACGAA
>JAUZQR010000101.1 GCA_030950865.1 Mariprofundaceae bacterium
ACATTGGAGCCTACACGACCAGCAAGCAAGATGTTGCTATCAGCAGGAACAGCCCAAGCACTTGTTACAGCACCATTAATAGCTTTAGTGCTAATGAATTGTGGACGCAATACCATGCCCAAGTTCAATACTGCAGGCAAAGAAAAATTGTCATCTTCAATCAAAGCTTGTTCACCAACATCAGTGAATGCGCCTAATTTAAATGAACGACCGAAAGAGTTCAAAGCAGGGAAAGTTTGGAAATGGCAGCTCAAGCAAGCAGCACCAGTTTGACGTGCGAACGCCGGGATAGCTTCAGACGTTGTAGGAGCGATAGAAACAGCAGAAACCGCAACAACAGCGAAAGCAGCAGCAGAAAGAAGAGTCTTCTTCATGTTATAAGTACCTCGTTATGTTATTTGACTCCGTAGAGTCAGGTTGAAAAGTGTTGCTTTCAATCATGACCCAAGAGCCATTTCATCCAGCGAACGATGCGAACTGTGGCAAGCTTTGGGTGGTGGGTCAAGATGATACACCTGACGTGTGTCATTTTGTTACACTTGTGCTTATCGTGTCATTCCGACCTTGTGGAGGAATCTTGTGAGTATTGCGATAGAATAAAAATAAGCACTGGTTGTGCCTTGGATGTTTTAAGGTTAATTTTGCGGGCATGCAGAAATCGTTATGTTTTGAGCAATTAGTACATACCTTTAGTCAGGGTTGTAAACCGCGTTCCGATTGGCGCATTGGCACAGAACATGAAAAATTTGGTTTTTATAGGCAATCACTGAAACCGCTATCGTTTGATGGACCATCAGGTATTGCTCAGGTGTTGCAAGGTTTGATGCAGTTTGGCTGGTTAGCTGTTTATGAAAACAACCTGCCGATTGCACTTAGCAAGCAGGGAGCTTCGATTACGCTAGAGCCAGGCGGGCAGTTCGAGCTTTCAGGAGCGCCACTTTCAAGCATTCATGATACTTATATAGAAACATCAAAACATTTTGAAGAGCTGGCAATCATCAATGAAGCTTTAAACATTGATTTCTTATGCATGGGCTTTCAACCCAAGTGGGCGCGTGAGGATATTAGCTGGATGCCCAAGGCACGTTATGCGGTGATGCGTGATTATATGCCCAAAGTTGGCAGCAAAGGTTTGGATATGATGTTGCGCACCTCAACTATTCAAGCCAACCTCGATTTTGAATCAGAGGCAGACATGGTGCGTAAGTTGCGCATTGGTTTTTGCTTGCAGCCTTTGGTGACGGCGTTGTATGCAGCAAGTCCATTTGAGCATGGTAAGCCTAGCCCTTATTTATCTAATCGTGGGGCGGCATGGCTCGATACGGATGCCGATAGGACGGGCATTCCAGCCTGTGTGTTTGAAGATGATTTTGGTTTTGAAGCATGGACAGAATGGGTATTGGATGTGCCGATGTACTTTGTGATGCGTGATGGAGAGTATATTGATTGTTCGGGAGAGAGCTTTCGAGATTTTTTGGATGGTAAGTTGCCGCAGTTGATGGGTGAGTTGCCTACAATAGATGATTGGGAGCTGCATACATCCACTGTATTTCCAGATGTTCGACTCAAACAATATATCGAAATGCGTGGTGCAGCCGCAGGTGATACCGCATGGATTTGTGCATTGCCAGCGTTGTGGAAAGGGCTACTTTATGATGCGCAGGCAGAAGATGAAATATGGGATGTGGTGAAAGATTGGCAGCGTGATGAGCTTTTACTCTTGCGAGAGCAGACACCTAAAACAGCATTGAAAACAATATTTCGTGGTGAGTCGGCATTAAGTTTATGTAAAACAATGCTAGACATATCGCAAGCAGGGCTTGAGCGCATCAATGCATGCAATGCTCAAGGTGAGAATGAAGTGAGCTATTT
>JAUZQR010000102.1 GCA_030950865.1 Mariprofundaceae bacterium
ACTTCAGCATGTGCTTCACCTGCTTTATGATGCCAGCCTTCCCCAACAATCTTTCCGTGATTCACAACCACTGCGCCCACACGAGGGTTGGGATGTGTGCGGCCGATACCTTTTTGCGCAAGCTTGATGGCACGCGTCATATATACTATATCTACCAAGGATACTGCTGTATCTGTTCCACTCATATACGACTATTCCTCCCACCCAAGTTACCGTAGACTCTTATCATATAGCACATATTGCAATATTACACTTTACATTCTTTTGACAAATATAAACCTCATTTTATTTCTACTGTTTTTAGTATACGCTCAACTTATGAATCCGATTACAACCTTGAAAAAAATATTCATTGATAACCTCTTACCTCGCCAGTCACAGTACGAAATATTGGTATCTTCAGCAGGTGCCATTATTGGTATTGCTTTGGTTGTTTGGGCTAGTCATTTTTTTGTGAGTGATGCGGGTTTACCTTTTATTGTTGCATCCATGGGCGCGGCTGCCGTATTGCTCTATGCAGCACCCCATAGCCCACTCACCCAGCCTTGGGCATTTGTGGGCGGTCATTTAATATCTGCTGCTGTAGGTGTTACCTGCGCACAATGGGTTCCCAACCTTTTTCTAGCCAGTGGGCTTGCCGTAGGCTTGGCAATTTTTGCCATGCACCAACTCAAATGCTTACATCCTCCGGGCGGTGCAGCCGCACTGGTTGCCGTAATGGGTGGCGAACAAATCCATAACCTAGGCTACCTATACGTATGGGTGCCTGTGGGCTTGAATGTACTAATCCTTGCACTTGCTGTTGCCACAACACGCATGTTGATTTCACGGCATAATCAAAAGAACCCATTTATTTTTTATTCCGATGATTATGTGGAGCAAAGCTCGCCAGATTATTCAGCACTTTCAGCCGATGATTTAAACAATGCTTTGCATGAAATGAATGCATATATTGATGTATCTCTTGAAGATTTAAATCATATTTATGCGCATGCAAGCCTGCACGCCCATAAACGCCAACTGGGTTCAATGACCTGCCAAGAGCTTATGCGTACCCATATTGCTTCAGTTGAGTTTGGCGATTATTTGGACCATGCATGGTCTTTGATGCAAAAGCATGCGCTTAAAGGCATACCTGTTACCGATAGAGTGCGACGTGTTATTGGCATCATAACCGTCACAGATTTTGAGAAAGAAGCCAATAAACACGCAGGGAATAATATTGAGGAATGCCTCAAAACACTGTTAAAACGAACTGGAGCGTTAAGCTCAAGCAAGCCCGAAGTAGTCGGGCAACTTATGACATCCTCTGTCATAACATTATCAGAAAACACCCCCGTTGCAGAGGCCGTGCATATCTTTGCAGAAAAAAACATCGGGCACATTCCTATTATCAATGCTGAAAAACGTCTTTCTGGCATGTTATTACGTTCAGATATTCAATCCAAATTTGGAAATGCGTAATATATTCATGTCGTAATGAGCCTAGACTTGCACCATAAACTATAGATACGCATGATAGCTGCATGTTAATCGTTATTTCACCAGCTAAAAAACTTGATATGGATGCAAAAACACCGTTCTCCGCGCATACCCAGCCTGAATTATTGCAACAATCTCAAATACTTATTGATGCTTTGCGTGAAAAAGACAGTTTTGATATTGCCGAATTGATGAAACTCTCCATGAAACTTGCCGATTTGAATGTTGCTCGCTATCAAGCATGGCAAACACCTTTTCATATCAACAATGCCAAACAAGCTCTATGGGCATTTCGTGGTGATGTCTATCAAGGCATGGACGCAGATAGTTTTAGTGAAAATGATGCAAGCTTTGCCCAAGCTCACCTACGGATTTTATCAGGGTTATACGGACTTTTACGCCCCTTTGATTTGATGCAAGCCTATCGTTTGGAGATGGGCACAAAGTTTAATCATATACGT
>JAUZQR010000103.1 GCA_030950865.1 Mariprofundaceae bacterium
ATAGACATTACTCTGCAGTATATTCGCTGGAATCATTGTGTAATAAAATCCATTGCTTTGTTGGCAAGTGTTTTGGGCAAACAAGAAGCCGCATTAAAAGGTGCTGATGAAGCCTTTTGGCTGGATGAAGATGCTCACGTATTGGAAGGCTGTGCAACCAATATTCTAGCGATTATTAATGGCGCTTTGGTCACCCACCCGCTTGATCATCAAGTCTTGGGTGGCATTACCCGTGATATGGCAATTCGTGTTGCAAAAGAACATGGGTTTCGTGTGGAAGAGCGTCCTTGGCGTTTGGATGAGACTGGCTTAAGTGAAACCATGATGAGCAGTACGACCAATGCCGTTATGCCGATTTTCTGCATCAACGAGCAAATCATTGGCGATGGCAAACCTGGTGAGCTAACCATGCAAATTCGTACTTGGATGCTTGAAGCTATGGAAACACTGCGTAGTGCCTGATTGTTATGGGAAATAATATTCAAGCTGTCTTATTGGATATGGATGGAACATTGGTTGATGCCTTTGCACCCATTGTCCGTGCCATGAATCAAACACTGCAAGAGTTCGGCTTGCCTCAAATGTCTGATGCTGATATTCGCCGTCATACAGGTAAAGGTGATTGCAGCATGACTACGCTATTTGGTGCGCAAAAAGAGACTGCTGGCAAACGTTTCTTAGAAATTCACGATGAGGACTATTTTACAGGTATTTTCCCACTTACAGGTGCAAATGAGTTGTTAAACTGGCTGCAAGATAAGCAACTTCCTGTCGCTATTGTCACCAGCAAAGGGCAACACCGTGCCGAAGCGCAGTTGGCGCACTTGGGCTGGACAGATAAGGTACATACCGTGGTTGGAAAATTAGAAGGTCGTGCCAACAAGCCTGACCCTGAAAGCCTGTTCATCGCTTGTAACACACTACACACAAGAGCTGAAAATACCGTGATGGTTGGTGATGGCACTGCCGATATGAAAGCGGCCAAACGTGCTGGCAGTGTGGGCATTGGCATCACCGCATCATTTTCGTCAGATGAGCTTCACGAAGCTGGTGCAATACGGACTTTTTCAACACTTATTGAGGTTCAAACATGGCTGAAAACACAGATACACTGATTCGTTTTTTGTTGCCAGAAGCACATACTCGTGGTGCGATTATTCGTGGTACAAATATTGTTGAGAAAGCCATAGCCATACATGGTTTGAGTGGCATTCCCGCAGAAATGATGAGCAAGACTTTATTGGCATCCATTGTTTTATTAAGTGTCAGTAAAGGCGGCATACGTCAGGTCTTGCAACTGGATAGTCACCCCAGTCAGCCGCATGCCCCCATTCGACGTATTTTGGCAGAAGCTCGTCCTGGTCATGTACGTGGTTATCTAAATTGGCAAGAAAATCATGCTGGTCATCGCAATAAACAGGAAACAGGCATTTCTGCATGGATGGGTCGCCCACTGCATATCTCTACAGTACGCGATATGGGCTTTGGTACGCCGTATGTATCCACCATTGAACATGATTCAGAATATTTAGCCGATCATATCCTGCATTACCTAAATCAATCGGTGCAAGTACAAGCAGATATTATTTTAACGCCCAATTTAGCACTGTTTATTGAGGCCATGCCAGGTTGCCAAGAAAGCAGTTGGTTTGAAGCGGTCAAAGCCATGGCTGCAATTAGTGATGATGCACTACAAAATGATAAGCCCGAAACAGTGTTGCATGCCTTTGATGATTTAAAATGCAAAATCGTTGGTCATGATGGTTATAGCTACGAATGTGGTTGTAGTATCGAAAAAATGGCGAATGCATTGACTGGTTTTGCGCATGATGAATTACAGGACTTGGTGGATGATCAAGGTAATGTCACGGTTTCCTGCCAATATTGCAGTAACCACTACAGCATTTCCCTCTCTGATATTCAAATAGACCCATAAACTGAGACTCATAAACAGACATAAAAAAAAGCGGCCTGATTGCTCAGACCGCTTAAACTCCCAGTAAAGCAGTTACAACTATTACAGTTTATCTGCTTCAGAAGCCAAGTAAGAAGCTACACCATCAGCATCAGCAACCATACCTTTATCACCTTTATTCCAACCTGCAGGGCAAACTTCGCCGTGTTCTTCATGGAATTGAAGCGCATCAATCATGCGCAACATTTCATCAACATTGCGACCCAATGGTAGATGATTCACCACTTGATGCATCACTGCACCATCTTTATCAATCAAGAAAGAACCACGGAAAGCCACGCCTGCCTCATCAAATTCAACATCATAGGCTTGGCAGATTTCATGTTTCACATCTGCAACCAATGGATAAGCTACTTCGCCAATACCACCTTCATTCACCGCTGTGTTGCGCCATGCTGCATGGGTAAATTGTGAATCAATCGAACAACCAATCACTTGTACGCCACGGGCTTCAAATTCTTTGATACGATGATCAAATGCAATTAATTCTGATGGACATACAAAGGTAAAGTCCAAAGGATAGAAAAATAACACCACATATTTACCTTTATAATCAGACAAAGAAAAACTTTCATTAATTGAGCCATCTGCCATTACTGCTGCTGCAGTAAACGCAGGGGCCTGCTTACCAACCAATACACTCATAAAAACTCCTTTTTTTCGCTTATAGCATTTCAGCCAAATCGTATGAGCGATAGTTTAGGCAAACTGATGCCTTGATACCACCCTTTGTTCTATAAGGTTGAAACAACGTATAAAACAACTTTATTCGCTACTGGATTTATCTTGCGGTGAAGCAAACTCAATAAAAATATGTTTGGCCTCTGGAGAAACGCGTGCCACATCTTCTTCTAACGAGCGCCGAATAGCATTCAGCTTATGCATAAAACGAATAGCTTGAGCAATTTCATCCTCGGACATATCAGCAAAAATAGCTTCTTCGCGTAGCTCAACCTCTGCCATTAATAATGTTTCTTCAGGTGATAAAACAATGCTATTCACACGCTGTACGGTCTGAACCTGCTCATCTGCACGCCATAATTTACTGGCAACTTCATTCACTTCATCATCGGAATGATTTAATAAATACTTGCGATTGGTTGCAGCTAGAAAATATGCCAAAGCGCCCATCAATATGCCAATGCAAATGGCTGCAATGCCATCAAAAATTACTGAGCCAGTCCAAAATGACAACCCAATCCCTAACAATGCAAAGACCAACCCCAACATCGCCACGCTATCTTCAATCAATACTGCCAATGTCGTTGGATCCCGTGTTTCCACAAAATACTGACGAAAAGCTTTCCCCGCTTCTTTAGCTTGACGTAAAAATTCTTTGAGTGCCACAAAAAAAGAGTACCCCTCCACCACAAAAGCTATACCAATAATCACAAAAGGAACCCATGATAGTTCAGGAGCATGCCCATGTTGAATTTGTTCAACAGCATGCATAATCGTATAAGCACAACCCAAAAAGAAAATGGTGATTGCTGATACCAAGTTCCAAAAATAACGTTCTTGCCCATAACCAAAGTGGTGATGTGTATCAGCTTTTCGTTGAGAACGTTTTAAACCCAAATACAATAAACATTGATTGGCAGTATCTGCCAACGAATGTACCGCCTCAGCCAGCAATGCACTGGAGCCTGAAAGTGCAAAACCTATAAATTTGGCAACTGTAACAATGCTATTACCAAAAATGGCTGTAACAACTGCTTTGCTTGAACCGTCTGACATAACTACCTTTACCTTTTTTAATCACCGCAAACACAAAGCTGGTTTGCATCTTCAATATTTATTTAAGATGGGCTAAGCTACCCCACCATGTGGTCTTATCAACATCAACTCTTTACCGTACACCAACTCTCTGCCCTCAGCGATAATTATATCTATCTCATTGAAGCAAAAGACAGTGATGCTTTAGCCGTGGTTGACCCTGCCGATGCCAGTGTGGTGAATCAAGCCTGTGCCAGCTTGGGCAAATCATTAACACACATCTTAAACACCCATCATCATTGGGATCATACCGATGGTAATAAAGCACTCAAACAACGCTGGAACTGCATCGTCATTGGAGCAGCCGATGATACGGCACGTATTCCTTGTATTGATATACAGGTTTCAGAGAAGACATTCCCTGAACTTGAAGGGCTAAATATTCAGGTCTTGAGCGTGAGTGGACATACATTGGGGCATATTGCTTATGTGATTGATGATGCGCTTTTTTGTGGTGACACATTGTTTGGTGCAGGTTGCGGGCGATTATTTGAAGGTACACCAGCCCAAATGTGGCAAAGCCTGCAAAAAATAGCTGCGTTGCCTGATGATACGCAAGTTTATTGCGCTCATGAATACACCCTACCCAATTTACGTTTTGCACGTGATGTCGATACTGATAATACTATATTGCAGCAACGTATTCATGATGACACACAAACACGCATGAAAAAACAGCCTACCATTCCATCCAGTATAGGTCTGGAAAAAGCCACTAACCCATTTCTACGCCCATTGGATACTGTTTTTATAGATACTTATGCCAAAGCACAGCATATAGATGCGAATGCCTTGGATGTTTTTACCCATTTGCGTCAATCAAAGGATAGGTGGTAGTTTTTTGCTCAAATGTTGGATTAATCGCGCCGCAATTTATCGGATATTGCCATAGGGCTGGGATAACGGGTCATAATCAAGTAAGGCGAAATCATAAGCGTTATCACCGTTGCCAATTGAATTAAATCGCTGGCATGGCTACCAATCACTGTTAATTCCATCGCCAGCATAGCAATCAATAATGAAAACTCAGACATTTGCCCCAAACGCATACCTACTTCTTTGGCTCGTTCTGATTCTTCTCCTGAATATCTCAGTAACCATGAAAACAACCAAGGCTTTAGAGACAAGGCAATACCTGCAAGTATCAATGCAGGGATAATAACAGGACCAATATTTGCTAAGGTGAAGCCCGCACCAATGGTGAAGAAAAACATAATTAAGAAAAAATCGCGCAATGGTTTTAAACGCTCGACAAGAAACATCGACACAGGGTGATGTGCCAAAGCGACACCTGCAATAAAAGCACCTATCTCATGCGATAAACCAACTGTATGAGCTAATTGAGCCATAGCCAAACACCAACCAATCGCCAATAAAAACATATATTCTTGAAATTGATCAAAGCGTTGAATCAATCTTTTTAAAATGAGTCGCTCTATAGAATAAGCCAAAATAAATAAACCTGGCAACCATAAAAGTGGAAGAAGCATTGGAAGAAGTGCTATACCACCACCTGTTGCAGCATGGGACATTTGCAACATGGTTAGTACACCAATTGCCAACACATCCTGTAATAATAAAATACTAATCATTACCTCACCTGTTCTAAGGTGATGTAAGACGGTTGTTGGTAATAATTTCAGTCCAATAATCGTACTTGAAAAAGTCATTGCAACACCAATAACCAATGATTCAAACCATGAAAACCCAAAAGAAAAAGCCACAATAAAGCCTACAGACATCAGTAGTATGGCACTTATTAAGGTGGTTAACGTTGTTTCACGAAGTAATTGTTTTAACTTCTGTGGCGGAAGGTTCATACCCAATAAAAATAATAAAAACATGATACCAATATCTGAAATTTGCTCGACTAAATGTGCATTATCAATCCAATCCAGCACCATAGGCCCTAACAACACACCCAAAGCAATGTAGCTCACCAAAATGGCTTGCCGCGCATACAATGCCAACGTTGCCAAAATTGCAGCACCGAAAAAAATAAGAAACATGGTAAAAATGACTGAGGTTTGAGCCCCTGCTTCTGATAACGTTTCCATATTCGTCATGATAGCATATAGATATTTTTTTTCTGCTTTTAAAAACTATTTACATATCAATTTCAAATAAAATAACGTTGTTATTACTTACTTTTTATGCGCAAATATCACACACGATAAAGGTGGAAGATGAATAGATATAGAATGCTCTTTACCCATTGTCCCAATCTGCTGACTGGACACGCCGCCTGCATTATTCATATCTGACCCACCATACGCCGCTGCATCGGTATTCATAATTTCTTGATAATTACCAGCTTCAAAGACACCCAAACGATAATCATGACGCGGAACAGGTGTTAAATTCAGCGCAACAATAACTGTGCCACCATTCTTGTCCCGACGAGCATAACTTAACAATGACTGTTCAGCATCATCACAATCCAACCATTCAAAACCATGACCATCAAAGTCTACTTCGTATAAAGCAGGCGTATTTTGATAAACATGATTAATATCACGCATCATGAGTTGCAAACCACGGTGAGGCATAAAGTTCGATTGATCCCATGCCAGTGAAGTATCTTCATCCCACTCTGGCCACTGACCAAATTCCATACCCATCATTTGTAATTTTTTACCTGGATG
>JAUZQR010000104.1 GCA_030950865.1 Mariprofundaceae bacterium
AACCAGTGCCAATAATTGCACATCTTCTTTGGTGCGTAAATGGCGCTCTCGCTCTTCAACTGTCGCCTTAATTCTATTAATGCCAGCCACAATAACATTCCTAGATGGCGATGGTTCAGCCTGTAATGCGCGTTCTTCACGCTCTATAGTATTATTTTCAGAGCTCATTTCTTGCATCATTATATGGTTGACTGTAATCGTAGCAAAAATACAGGCTAAAATACCTGAAAGATGCATATGTGTATGTATACCAAGCATATTCAAAAGGGTGTAAAAATGCTCTGCTAACTCAAAACCACCATAACCCACCAAGATTAAAATCAGCATTTCCGCCGTACGATTGGTGGTGGTTTTCATGAGCACAAGTCCGACATAACCAAACGCCACACCCAACGCGGAAGAGCCTAATACCACAAGCACACTTATCTCTGTCACATATGCTGCTGTAATTTCACCACCATTCAGGGCATACAAACCAATAAAGACGAATACAATCAATGCCGTAGCATCATTAAACAAACTCTCGCCTTCACATAAAATTTTGAGCCTATGCGGCAGGTTAAAGTTGGAAAAAATACTCACAACCGATACAGGGTCGGTCGCTAGCACCATGGCGAATAACACAATAATCGCTGCCGTTGAAAGGTTGTATTCACTAAATAAGGTGCTGCCCATGAGCAATGCCGCTAAAACCGATAATGCGACTGCAACCACCGCCAAGTAAAATAAACTAAATCCATGCTCTTTTAAATCCGCAACCGTTAACTCAAGGGAATCAGAAATAAGCAAGATTGGTAACAACAATAAAACCAACAGGGCAAAATGCTCGGCATCACCTGTTAGCATAAAGACATCGCCCATCAAGGCGTGGAAAATAAATGATAACACAATCAAACCCAATGGTGATGGCACCTTAAATTTATCTTCCAGTTGTAATGCAAGATAAAGCACACTCACAATTGCCAATAACGTTATAACCATCTTACCCTCCATAGATAAAGGCTTGCGCAGCTCGCTATCTCAAATTATTAAACTAATTATTCCGACAACTCCAGCAAAAAGGCTGCCAATATCACATGATGGCATAAACAATGAATATTACGTATAGAAAACCATTACAAAGCAGCATGCGTCCATTCAAGCGACCACTGGCTTGCAAGAAATATAGCCAAGCACTACCTGTCAATGCTAAAACCACCGCCATGGCTGCATAACCATCTTGAAAACTCCATGGTAATAACAACATGCCTACGCCTGGGATAACAGTTCCCTGAAAAACCATCGCTCCAGTAATATTACCAAATGCCAATGTGTCTCGCCCTTTACGAATCCATAAAATTGAGTTTATTTTTTCAGGTAATTCCGTCGCAATGGGCACAATAAGTAGAGACAATACTAACGCACCTACACTTAATAACATGCTGGCGATTTCAATCCCATGCACAAACAATTTCGCCCCCATAATCAAAATGCATAGTGCCAACAATAGTTGCATCACAGCCACTACTGTCGAGTCACCCAACCATCGTTTTAGATATAAATCTGAATCAGCTTCCGTGCCATGACCTTCTTCCACCAGAGCTTTACTTGCCTGAATAGTTTGCAGCAAATACATAAAGTACAAAATAAATAACGCACAAGCACCGCCAACACGTGCCAAATGCCAATCAACGGGTAAGAAGGCGATAGTAACAACCAAACCATAACCGAGCATAAAAACTTTAATATCACGTTTAAAGCCTGTCGGTTCTGGTTTCAGTGTTGTGTGCCAACCCCGTTTTAGCCCTACAAACAACCCCACCAAACATAAACTCAATGTTGCCAACATAAAGGGCGCACCCAAAATTGCACCCATGCCCACAGCGTGATTTACTGCCATAGAAGCGCCACCAGCTAAAATAGCTACTATCGGCACAATTGTTTCGGGCATCGCTGTGCCAACGGCGGCAAAAATAGACCCTGTTACGCCTTCTGATACCCCCATACGCTCACCCAAACATTCAAGCGCATTGGTAAACAACTCTGCTGCCAAAAAGATTGCCAGCAAAGCACTCAATAATATTAATATGGTTTCCACACAGTCTCCTAAAACATTGAAATCACAAGAAATGGGCAGTTAAACTGCCTCTTATATTAGACTCGGCGACCCATGATATACTGCTGAAATGCCAAATGTTCTTCATTCATATGACGAATAACACCCGCTGCATGTACCAAAAGATGTGTAAACAATGCAAATACCAAATCCTGATTTTTCTGCATTAATTCTGAGTACGCCGCACGCGTCAGGCTGTACACCACACATGCTTTTTGTGCAGTCACCGAAGCGCTGGCCTCGTCACCCGTTAAAAAAGACATTTCACCAAACAACGATGCTTCACGTGCTGTCGCCACACGCATATCATGACCATTAGCATGGCATGTAATATCAGCTACGCCTGAATACAACATGTATAACACACCGCCCGATTTACCCTGCTCCATAATCTGCTCGCTAGGTGCATATTCAGTCACCTTCACCAACTCTCTAAGCAACGCTATTTCCTCGGCATCCAACTTACGCAAAAGAACCTTTTCTTCCAACCATTTCACATCCATTGCCATAAAGCAGCTCCTTTCCCTATAAAAGGCAGATTCAAGCGTATCTATGCGCTTCTGGCAAGCTTAGGAAGCTCTGAACAAGCCTGTACTGGGCAACAATATAAGAAATAACATGGACGGTGCCGTTACATTTTGTTGAAATTGGCAATATGCATGCCAGCCACTCTTCCCATCAACTGCCTCATAAATGGCGACAACACTTCTTATTGGATATGCCAGAAGTAAAACCTAACTGTATTTGGTTGCATGCTTGCTCGGTTGGTGAGGTTGCATCCATGATTCCTTTACTGCAACAACTGCATGTATTGGGGCACGCACTGCATTTAACCGTGATTACACGGACGGGCATGCAGCATGCCCAATGCCAGTTGGGTCATATCGCCTCTATTTCCTATTTACCGTGGGATTTACCCACCTTGATGCAGCGTTTTGTTAACACACTCAAACCTGCATTACTGCTACTCGCCGAAACAGAATTTTGGCCAGGCATGTTCAAATCTTGTCAAAAAAACAATATCCCTGTGGTTGGTATTAATACGCGTATTTCGGATCGTTCATTTCCAAAATACCATGCCAGTCGTTATTTCTGGAAGCGTTGGCTTTCTCCCATTAATCTCTTTCTACCACAAAGCCCATTGGATGCAGAGCGCCTTATCGCTATGGGTGTTGATACCAAAAAGGTTCGTGTAGCTGGCAATTTAAAATATGCTGTTCAGGCTCCTGATGTTGATAGCAATGCCTTGCGAAAAAAACTCGATCCAAGCCTGAAACGCCCCATTCTCTTGCTTGCCAGCACCCACGATGATGAAGAAAAACGACTTCTAACTATGATGCCCACATGGCATCGTTTACAAGCTGATTTGTTAACCGTTATCGTACCCCGTCACCCTGAACGCTTTGACCATGTTGGCGAACTTATCGCCAGCCAAGGTTTACAATACGCCCGCTGGAGTGATGGGCAAATGAATAAAAACAACCAAATTATTCTTATTGATGGCATGGGTGTACTACAATCACTCTACAGTATCGCAGATATAGCTGTGGTTGCTGGAAGTTTATCTTCTATTGGCGGTCATAACCCTATTGAAGCAGCGATATGTGGGCGCGGCGTGATAACCGGACCTCATGTTCAAAATTTCCGTGATATTATGAGCGATATGCAAATAGCGGGTGCAGCGATTGTTACCAATAGTGATGATGAACTGGAAACGGCTGTAGCTAGATTGCTTCAACATCCCCATGAGTTACGCCAACTCAACGGACAAGCCGCATTATTTATGCAAAACAAATCGCAAGTGTTAGTAAAAATTCTTGATGCTATCGCTCCATTCCTGCCAAAGCCATGCGCTTAAATCATAAAATATACCAATCCATTGAGTCTGCTTGGTGGCAAAAAGAAACCCCTAATTTGCTACTACGCGGGCTTAGTAAACTATACAGGCTCGGTAGTAAATATGATCAAAAGCAGCGCTACAAGCATGCTGTAAAAGCAGCGTTACCACTTATTTCCATTGGTAATATAAGCGTTGGTGGCAGCGGCAAAACGCCGTTTACAATTTGGCTAGCACAAGAGCTAAAAAAACACCATTTCAACCCCGTTATTTTATGTCGGGGTGATGGGGGAAAGCAGGCTGCCCCAACATTGCTCAACCAGAACAGCTTAGCAAAAGATGTTGGCGATGAGGCCGTTTTGTTACACCGTGTAAGCCACTGCCC
>JAUZQR010000105.1 GCA_030950865.1 Mariprofundaceae bacterium
ATACATTCACAAAACCTGATTTTTCACGCACAACTGGGGTTAAAATGCGTTGGTCGGCTCGAAATGCATCATGCACATAACGTCCACGGTCACAAATCCATGGCTCTACACCATCCGTATCAGGTTTGATGCGAATCACTTCGTCACCGCGCGATTCAATGACAATGTCACAACCCTGCGGACATTGCGTACAGGTACTCTTATGACGCGTCATTTCCCATGGGCGTGCAACATCATGGGATGGCTTATCCAATAATGCACCAACTGGGCAAATATCTGCCAAGTTGCCAGAAAGCTCGGATTCCAAAGCTTCCTCAACAATGCCTTCAATACGCATATGATCAGAGCGATTCAATACACCCATATCACCTGTGCCAGCTACTTCATCAGCAAAACGAACACAACGCGTACAATGAATACAACGTGTCATGCATGTACTTACAAATGGACCTAAATCATGATCAACAACTGCACGTTTTACTTCTGAATAACGACCATGTTTAGCACCATGTTCAATGGTATAATCTTGCAGTTTACATGCGCCACCTTGATCACATACAGGGCAATCCAAAGGATGGTGAATCAATAAGTATTCCATCATCATTTCACGGTCTTTGGATAATTCCTCTGACTGTGTTGTAACCTTCATGCCTTCACCAACAGGTGTACAACATGATGCGGCAGGCTTATTCCAACCTTCCACTTCCACCAAACACATACGGCAATTCGCCGCCACACTCAACTCTGGATGATAACAAAAATAGGGGACATCAGCACCATGCTCACGACATGCTTCAAGAATGCTTGTGCCTGCTGAAACGGTTACTTCTTCGTCATTGATAAATAAAGTCGTCATTCAGCATTCTCCATCAAGCGCTCCTCTACTACTTCAGGGAAATGCTTCAGCAAAGAAAGAATTGGGGCGGATGCACCATCTGCAAGCGCACAAATCGTTCTACCCGCCATATGCACTGCGGCATCATTCAATACTTCCACATCTTTTTTACAGCCTTGCCCAGCTTCCACACGGTTCATAATACGCTCTAACCAGCCTGTGCCTTCGCGGCATGGCGTACATTGACCACATGATTCATGCGCATAGAAATGTGCCAAACGACGCGTCAAAGCAATTAAATCTGCTGTTTCGTCCATCACAATAATCGCACCCGAACCCAGCATTGAACCTGCCTTCATCATCGCATCGTAAGTCAGCGGCGTATCATAATGCTCTGCAGTCAGCCAAGGTGTTGATGAGCCGCCAGGAATAATCACTTTTGGCACAGTACCGTGCTGCAAACCACCGCAATATTCTTCAATCAATACCTTCAATGAAGTTCCCATAGGCACTTCATAATTACCAGGTTTATTCACATGCCCTGATACAGAAAAAATCTTCAAGCCTGTATTATTCGGCACACCAATTGCCGCGTGCCAATCGCCACCAAATTCTAAAATCGCTGGCACAGTCGCCAATGTTTCAACATTATTCACTACGGTTGGACAGCGGTAAAAACCTTCAACCGCAGGAAATGGAGGTTTAAAGCGCGGGCGACCTGGACGACCCTCCAATGACTCGATTAACGCAGTTTCTTCGCCACAAATATAAGCCCCTGCACCACGGTGAACAGTTAAATTCATCGAGAAATCAGTGCCTAGAATACTTTCACCCAACAGGTTAGCCGAATAAGCCTCTTCAATCGCAGCATCCATAACATTCGCTTCATGCAAAAACTCACCGCGAATATAGATATATGCATCTTTCACACCCAGTGCAAAACCCGCCATAATCATGCCTTCAATCAGCAAGTGCGGATCATAACGCATAATATCCCTATCTTTAAAAGTACCAGGCTCGCCCTCATCGGCATTGCATAATAAATACGTTGGTTTTCCTGTATTGCGCGGTACAAATGACCACTTCAAACCCGTTGGAAAGCCCGCGCCACCACGACCTCGCAAACCAGATTTTTTTACTTCATCAACAATCTGCTCACTATCAAAATCTTTCAGTACCGTTGGCAAAAACTTATATGCGCCATTCTTGCGTGCCACTTCAAGACCTGTTTGCCCTTCAAGGTGAACACGGTCAAAACAAATCGCTTTTACTTGTTTAGGATCAGAGGAAATCATGCCTGCCCTCCTTCTGAACTAGAGCCCACTTTGGTAATAAACGCATCCATATACGAAGCATCTACCTTCTCATGGTATTCATTATTAATTTGAACAACGGGCGCGCCAGCACAGGCACCAGCACATTCCACTTCAGTTACTGTAAACATGCCATCTGACGTAGTTTCACCCACATTGATACCCAAACTCTTGGTAATATGCCGCACCAATTCATCTGCACCATTGAGCATACAACCCGCATTGGTACACACTTCCAAACGATACTTGCCAGTTTCGTGCTCACGAAACATGGTGTAAAAGGTGACGACCTCGCGTACAACCATCAAGCGCAAGTCCAATGTATCAGCCACCAATTGCTGCACATGCATAGGCAAATAACCAAAATCTTCTTGCGCCATATGCAATACAGGCAACAAAGCCGAACGTGCTGCTGGGTATTTTTTCACCAGCGCATCAATTTCAGCCAAGCGCTGTTCAGTGAAACGAACTTGCTCTACTTCGCTCATCGATCCACCTCTCCAAACACAATATCTTGCGTCCCCAAAATCGTCACCACATCCGCCAACATATGACCGCGACACATATAATCCAATGCTTCGATATGCGCAAAACCTGACGCGCGAACCTTCATACGATATGGCTTGTTCGAGCCATCAGATACCAAATACACACCAAACTCACCCTTTGGATGTTCAACAGCCGCATACACCTCACCTTCAGGCACATGATAACCTTCAGAGAAGTGTTTAAAGTGATGAATCAAGGCTTCCATATCACCCTTCATCGAAGCACGTGATGGTTTATTCAAACGCGCATCATCTGATTTGATTGGACCGTCATTCACCGCCAACCATTCAATACATTGACGAATAATTTCATTGGACTGGCGCATTTCTTCAACACGCACCAAATAACGATCGTAACAATCGCCAGTTGCACCAACGGGAATATCAAACTCCATTTTATCATAGGCATCATAAGGCTGTGTTTTACGCAAATCCCATTCAACACCAGAGCCTCGAATCATTGGACCACTAAAACCCCATGCCAATGCTGCTTCTTTATCCACAACACCAATATCAACATTACGCTGTTTCCAAATACGATTCTCAGTAAGCAGTGTTTCATACTCATCAATATAACCTGGAAAAGTCTCGGTAAACGCTTTAATTTTCTCCAACAATCCTTCAGGCAAATCCTGACTCACACCACCTGGGCGAAAGTATGCGGCATGCATACGCGCACCTGATACTTCTTCATAAAAATCAAAAATATCTTCACGTTCACGAAAGCAATACAAAAACACTGTCATTGCGCCAATATCCAAGGCTGCTGCGCCCAACCATAAGCAGTGATTCAAAATACGCGTCAATTCTGCATACATCACACGGATATATTGCGCACGTTCAGGCACTTCAACACCCATCAACTTCTCAACTGCCAAAGCATACGCATGTTCATTTGCCATCATGGAGACATAATCAAAACGATCAAAATAAGGCACATTCTGCAAATATGTTTTTTGCTCAAACAACTTCTCAGTACCGCGATGCAGCAAACCAATATGCGGCTCAGCTCGCTCAACCACTTCACCATCTAATTCTAACACCAAACGCAATACACCATGCGCCGATGGATGTTGAGGACCAAAGTTTAGAGTATAATTTTTAATCTCAGCCACGGTCTACCCCCGGCCACGTTCTTTCAATCAACACGCGATTTTCAACTTTGTTCGAACGGTATACACAGCGCCACTGCTCTTCATCAAAGAACATTTCAACACGCCCAGTTACAGGGAAGTCCTTCAGCATAGGGTGACCCTCAAAACCGTAATCCGTTAACAAACGACGTAAATCAGGATGATGGTTAAAGATAATACCATACATCTCAAATGCTTCACGTTCAAACCAGTTTACAGTCGGCCAAACTTCCACAACAGACGATATTAATTCGCGTTCTGTCAGTAACACCTTCAAACGCAAACGTTTATTATGCTGAATTGAAAGTAAATTATACACCACCTCAAAACGCGGGTCTCCTTCAACAAAACCTGGATATTCAGACATATCCACACCGCATAAATCGATTAGCATTTCATAGCCTTGCTCACCTTTTAAATAGTGGCAAACATCAACAATAGCCTTTCGATCCACAACCGCTACAGGGCAATCAACACCCTCACGAATAGATTGCACGGCATCACCAAAGCGCTCTTGCAAGCCTGTTAGCTCCAGCAACTCCGTTTGCTCCACAACCTGTTCTACACACTGCTCTTGATTCATATCGCTCATAGAATTACCGCGCTATCGTATTGGTACGTTTAATTTTTTCTTGCAATTGAATAAAACCATACAGAAGCGCCTCCGCCGTAGGAGGGCAACCAGGCACATAAATATCTACTGGCACAATGCGATCACAACCGCGTGTTACAGCATATGAATAGTGATAATAACCACCGCCATTGGCACATGAACCCATCGAAATAACCCAGCGAGGTTCAGACATTTGATCATAAACTTTGCGCAAAGCTGGAGCCATTTTATTACACAGCGTGCCAGCAACCACCATTACATCCGACTGACGCGGCGATGGACGAAACACAATACCAAACCTATCCAAATCATAACGCGAAGCGCCTGCATGCATCATTTCTACCGCACAACATGCCAAACCAAAGGTCATAGGCCAAAGTGAGCCTGCACGCGCACCGTTGATAAGCTTATCAGCAGTGGTTGTAATAAACCCTTTATCGAGTAAACCCTCTATTCCCATTGCAAGGCTCCCTTGTTCCAGGCGTAGATATATCCAACAAGAAGAATGATTAAAAACAACATCATTTCAATAAAACCAAAAATACCAATTTGATCCAAAACAACAGCCCAAGGGAACAAAAATGCTGTCTCTAAATCGAAAATAACAAACAGGATTGCAACAAGATAAAAGCGCACATCAAAATGCATACGTGCATCTTCAAAAGCCTCAAAACCACATTCATAAGCTGAAAGCTTCTCTTTATCTGGCTTCTGCTCTGCAACAAACACCGTAATCAATAACGGTGCTGCGCCCATACCCAAAGCAACCAAGATAAAAATAAAAATGGGTATGTATTCATTAGCCAGATATTCGGCGCCCATGGTATCCCCTCCCTTGCAATGACAACATCAACTCCCCAGTTCATGCTGCTACAGACTAAATCTGCGAGCCGCGTTTCTAACAGTCACCCTTATCTCGGTCAAGAATTTACATTAAAAACCTTTAATATATCAAGGTTTTTAATGTGTGGAAAAAGAGCTCTTATTCCAAGCTGAAACAAAAAAAGCCCCTGAAAAATCAGGAGCTTTTAAAGCTGGTGGAGGCGGAGGGAGTCGAACCCTCGTCCGAAAACCATCAGCCAATGGATCTACATGTTTAGTCTATTCAAATAGCACCTGAAGGAAGTTGAACAGACAAGACGCCCAACAGGTCGATTCGTTACTTTTTAACCTCCGGCGACACGAGTCAACACCTCCGAATAGCGATTCCATCTAAATTGCCCTGGTTTCCTAATGGATGGACACCTCAATATCAGGGTAACTTACGAAGCGTAAGCTAGTTCTACTTCGTCGTTTGCAATTATTGCAAGTGGCCTGGGTAACGGGCGTACCTACCCGACATGCACCAAAGGGTTCAGCATCTTCGTCGAAACCGGTCGCCCCCGTGGAAAGTCGAAGTATAGACCGATAACATTAAGGCGCAATGAAAGCATCAATAAGAAAGCCAAGGCAAAACAATAAACCCACTCTGTGTGATTTTAAAAAGAATTCAAAACCCCAAGGCTCTCCACACCTCCAAAGCACCCAGCATAGATAAGATTGGTATAGCGCTGCTAGCAACCAGCCAATTTGCACAGCCGTGTCATATTGCCAAGCAACCAAGCCCAACAATAATATAACCATGCAGCCCAACGAGATAATCGCGATGACAGCTCTTTCGCCAAACCAGATAGCTGTCGACTTCACGCCAATCTTCAAGTCATCTGAGCGATCACCCAATGCATAGGCTGTATCATAAGATAGCGACCAACAAATATTCGCAGCAAACAAGAGCCACGGTACAGGTGAATCCAATACAGAGCCTGTTTCAGCCGCCCATGCCATAACCGCACCCCAACCAAATGCCATGCCAAGCCAAGCTTGCGGAAAGTAGGTGTAACGTTTCATGAAGGGATAAAAAACTGCCAAAACAGCGCCTACAAAAGCAAGTTCAATCACCAGTAAGGATGTTTGTAGCACCAATAAAAAAGCAAGCAACAACATCGCAAAAAAACCGAACAATGCTGCTTTGGGAGATATGTTCCCTGCTGCAATAGGGCGTAATTTGGTACGCTCAACATGTGGGTCAAATTTACGATCAGCATAGTCATTAATCACACAACCCGCCGAACGCATCAAGATTACACCGCATACAAACACGCCAATATTTAACCATGTTGGCTGTCCATGTGAGGCTGCCAACATGCCCCATAATGTCGGCCAAAGAAGTAAATAATACCCCACTGGCTTATCAACTCGCATCAGAGAAAACCAATCATACCATGAACCCAGTGGACGAATCATCATCCTACTTCTGCCCTGTTAAACGTTGCAGACGCGTCCAAAATTCACTGTGAAACACTTCCACAACCAAAGCTTGCGTACCGCTTGCTGAACGCAATACCGAACGCCGCGCCCAACGTTCGGCACATGCCCCGCTTTCAACCTGTACCACACTCAAATCGGAACGCGACAACGACAGCCCTTGATCCAACAGTAAGTTTGCTAATGGGCGCTTGCCTACCTGCAATTCTTCCATCAATGATTTTGGCAGCCCTTCCAATGGCAATACCGATTCCGCATCAAACATCACTGAACCACGATGTAATAACGACACTTGCCTACGTAAGACAGGAGCACTACACGCGCACCCCAATAGCGTTGCCTCTGAAGGTGTTGCCTTATCCAAAAACTGTTCGTGTAATTGCACTGTAAGTGGCATGCCAAAACGTCGCTCTAAAAAGCGTGTTAAAGAGGTTGTGACGGTAAGCACCGCTGACATATTTTTATCCACATTCATATTGGCAAGTTGCCATTCGCGAACTGGACACCATGTTTGTTTATCCCACTGCATTGAAAACATATCCGCATCATGGAGCTAGACCAAGCGCGGTCAAGTTTCGCATAACGCTGCTTTGGACTTGCTTATGATGTAATTTTTCTATGCAATCCGCCCCATGGCACATTGTCGCATTTATACCAATCAGAATTTATCCGAACATCAGAGCATAACACTAGGCGATGATGTAGGGCATTATCTACGTCAGGTCATGCGCTTGCATGAGGGTGATGTTATCACCCTATTCAATGGCAAAGGCGGTGAATACCAAGCTTCTATTAGTCATCTATCCAAGCAATCATGCAACTGTCATATCGAAACATTCAATGATGTTTCAAGGGAGCTTAGTCTACCTATTCATATTGTTCAGTGTGCCAATAAAAGTGAAAAAATTGAAACTGTCTTACAAAAGGGCACCGAATTGGGTGCGGCGAGTTTCCAAATCGCCAATAGCCAGCGCAGCGCACTCAAATTAACAGGTCTAAAATTAGAAAAGCGCTTAGAACGTTGGCAACGTATTATTATTGAAGCTGCGGAACAAAGTGAACGCACGCGTATGCCAACACTGCACTGGTGCAATCGTTTGACTGACGTTCAATGTGTGGGGCAAGCATTCGCCCTACACCCCCATCGAGCAATACCTTGGTCAGAGGCTCGTAGCACATTAACCCAAGCATCTGCCATCACCTTTGCTATTGGTCCAGAAGGTGGCTGGAGCCATGATGACTTATCCATTTTACAACCCATCGGCTTTCAAACACTCTCCTTTGGCTCGCGCATTATGCGCACCGAAACAGCGGCTCCTGCTCTACTCGCTGCAACACAAGCTTTGTTAGGATAGTATTGCCTCATGGAAGTTATTCTCGCATCAAAATCACCACGTCGCCTGCAATTATTACAATGTGCAGGTTTGGCTGTGGAAGTGATGCCCAGTCATATTGATGAAACGCCTCTCTTAGGCGAAAGTGTGCCCGATATGGTTGCACGCTTGTGCCAAGAAAAAGCTAAAGCATGCCTTATAGAAAACCGCCCCATTATTGCAGCCGATACATTGGTTTCTTTACATGGCGAGGCATTGGGACAACCCGATAATTTAATCCATGCCAAACACATGCTGCAACAATTATCAGGGCAACGGCAATCCGTACTTACCGCAGTATGTGTACGACTCGGCACAAAAACGCTTATCGAACGTGTGATTACCCATGTGCAATTTCGTGACATTAGTGATGCTGAATTGGACGTTTATTTGGCACACAATGATGTTTTGGATAAAGCAGGTGCTTATGCCATTCAAGCTGGTGCTGCGAGTTTTATTACACAGGTCGATGGACCCTTGGATAATGTCATCGGTCTGCCTGTCACCCAAACCTTAAACATGTTAAAAGAATTGGAGCAATCATTATGAGCACCGAACTGCTTGTGAACACCTCACCATTTGAAACGCGTATTGCGCGTATTGAAAATGGACTGGCTGAAGAAGTATATATCGAACGTGAACGCGAACGTGGCTTAAAAGGCAATATTTATAAGGGGCGTGTACAACGTGTTTTACCTGGTATTCAAGCTGCATTTGTTGATATTGGTTTGCACAAATCAGGTTTTTTGTATGCGGGTGATATTGCTGCACCTGAGGCAGAACCCTTGGACGACGACAACTCTGAAGATGATAGCAATAGCGATGAAAATGACGCTGAAAACACTGCGCCACGTCGTCGCATTATTCCGCCCATCAACACGCTGGTGCGTGAAGGTCAGGAAATTTTAGTGCAGGTATCCAAAGACCCGATTGCATCCAAAGGTCCACGCCTGACCAGCTTGTTAAGCCTTGCTGGTCGTTATTTGGTTTATCTTCCTGAGCTTGAACATGTCGGCATTGCACGCCGTATGGAAGGGCAAGAAGAACGTGAACGCTTACTTGCCATCGGCAATGATATTCGCCCTGATAATGCTGGATTGATTATTCGTACCGTCGCAGAAGGACACAGCAAAGAAGAGTTACAAGATGATTTGAATTTTCTGGTTCGCCTGTGGAGCGATATTGAACAGCGCTGTAAAAATACCGTCACAGGCTCTGTTATTCATGCCGAACTTAGCCTGCATTTGCGAGTGATGCGTGATTATGTTGATGATGAAGTACAAAAAATTCATATCGATTCTAAAGAAACGTATCAAAGCATGAAAAAATTTGCTGATAGCTTTATGCCTGAAGTCGCCAAACGTTTGTATTATTACCCAGGTGACCGCCCTATTTTTGATGTTTATGGCGTGGAAGAAGAGCTGGATCGCGCTTTAAAACGTAAGGTTCCACTTAAATCTGGCGGACATATTGTCATTGAGCAAACCGAAGCCTTGATTGCCATTGATGTGAACTCAGGCTCTTTTGTGCGCTCACGAAGCATGGAGGAAACAGGCTTTAAAACCAATCTTGAAGCAGTGCACGAAATCGTACATCAGCTGCGCCTACGCAACCTTGGCGGTATTATTGTTGTTGATTTTATCGACATGCAGGAAGAAGAAAATAAAACCCGCATGTTGGAAGTCCTTGAAGAAGCACTCACACGCGACAAAACCAAAACCAATGTCGTACAATTATCATCCTTAGGCTTGGTAGAAATGACGCGCAAACGTACTCGCGATTCACTGGGTCGCATTCTTTTAAGTGAATGTTCTCGCTGTGAAAGTGTTGGGCATACCAAAAGTTCGACAACCATTTGTTATCAGTTATTTCGTGAGGTTGTGGCAGAAGCACGTGCTTATCCATGTGAAAAACTTATGATTATTGCCCACCCCAAACTCATTGATGTGCTCTTGGGTGAAGAAAGCGAGCAAGTCACGCGTCTAGAAGAATTTTTGGGCAAACAAATCGCCCTAAAAAGTGACATGCAACTCGAGCCAGAGCACTTTGAGATTGCCCTGCTCTAAACATGCCTCAAAGCCCGCTTCAGCTTTACATCCATGTCCCTTATTGTATTCACAAGTGCCATTATTGTGATTTCAATTCCCATGTTCGCACACAGCCCAATTGGCAGATTTATGAACAAGCATTAATTGCTGAACTCGAC
>JAUZQR010000106.1 GCA_030950865.1 Mariprofundaceae bacterium
GCATCATGTGCGCAACATCAAATTAGCATTTTAAAAACACAGCGTGAAGATCGAACGATTACTGATTTGGCTATATTACCATCCCACGAAAGAGCAGCGGAAATTGCCCGTATGCTGGGTGGTGTGGATGCAGAAAGCCTAGAGCATGCCAAACAGATGTTACATAAAGGTCAGGTGTTGTATGAGGGATGTCAGTGACACACCGTATTCTTGTGCGTGCTGCCGAAACGGGTGATGTGGATGCTATGTATGCCTTGCTTGCACCGTATGCCAAAGAAGAAGTCATTTTAACACGTGATAAAGATGACTTATATCAGCATTTGCAAGAATTTATGATTGCCGAGTATGATGATGTATTGGTTGGCACCGCAGCATTGCATATTTACGGTTCAAATATCGCGGAGATTCGTTCATTGGTGGTGAATCCTGACTATCAGGGCAAAGGTATTGGACACTTACTCGTTGAAGGCTGTGAAAAAATGGCAGCACAATTACATGTTGCTCAAGTTTTTGCTTTAACCTATGTGGACTACTTTTTTATAAGTATGGGGTATGCAGTGGTGCCCAAAGAAAGCCTGCCGCATAAAATTTGGACGGTATGTGTGCATTGTAAAAAGTTTGGCGATTGTGATGAGATTGCAGTGCAAAAACGCTTATCTGATGCGCCGATTGAACCGATGCACATGATTCCTATTGTAAGTGTAGAGCAAGCCTAGCAAGCATTTAGTTTATCTAACATTTGTTGAACGACAACGATAACTTGAGACAGTAAAGATTGATTTTGTGTTGAAATGCAAATTTTCCCACAAGCTTTTTTGCCGCAGAGTCTGGGGTATGAACCGATTTCAACAGTGGGAAATTGTTCTTGAATATCACTCAATGCTTTGGCAAAAAGGCTTTCGGGTATGTTTACTTCAATTTCATGGCGAACATAGGGCTTGCCACCAAAATCGTGTAAGAAAGTTTCCAGTTGAGATGCGAAGATTTCAGGCACGCCTGCCAGCACATAAACATTGCCAATGTGTGCGCCCGGCATAAATGATTTCTCACAAATAATGGGTTCTGCACCATCAGGAAGACGCGCCATGCGTCTGCGTCCTTGGTTGATATCATCTCCATAATACTCATGTAATTTGGCAATGGTGTCTTGATGTTCGAGCAAAGAAACTTCAAAGCTTTCAGCAATGGCATCCATGGTGATATCATCATGGGTAGGACCAATGCCACCAGATGTAATGACCGCATCATAGCGTTGACGCAAGCGGTTTAGGCTATGAATAATATCTTCTTTGATGTCGGGAACAATGACAATTTCACTAAGCTTGCAACCACGCTCAAACATTCTTTGTGCAGCCAAATAAGCATTGGCTTCGCGCGTGCGACCTGAAAGAACTTCATTGCCAATGATTAAAATAGCTGCTGTTTGGTGTAATCTTAGTGAAGAAGGCATGCTGATAGCTTAAAGATTTTTACGCAGGCAGCAATGCTTGCGCAGCTTGTTTGGGGTCTTTGGCATCTAAAATAGCTCGAATAGTGGCAATGCCAAAGCCTTGTAATTGCTTGCGATTATTTGCATGGATGCCGCCCAAGGCAATGATAGGCAAAGGCGATGCTTCGGCGATTTGTTTAAATGTATCAATGCCCAATGCGGGGGAACCAGGGTGACTTTGTGTGGGGAAGACGGGGGATAGCATGGCAAAATCTGCGCTGTACTCATAAGATTTTTGCAATTCTTCCAAGCTATGACAGGAGGTAGATAGGCTCATGTTTGGCATATCAAGCCAGCCGCGCATGGCAGGAATTTCGCTTATATCCTTACTTGCAAGATGTATTCCATCGGCATTGACTGCTTTTGCTATATCAGCTTGGCTATGAATGATGAGCTTGGCTTGATATTGATGGGTGATGTCCCGCATACGTGATGCAAATGCCAATAAACGCGCACAATCCATGGTTTTTTCACGTAGGATAATTTGTTCGACACCGCCTGCAAGTGCGGCATGTAAAATAGAAAAAAATGCATCATTGGGCTTGCTATCACCTGATGTAATGAGGGTAAGTTTAGCAAGTTGCATGTTTTAGCTCTCTAAAAGCGTTTGATAATCCACATTGGTGGGCTGATATGTTTGTAACCACCTGGTAAACGTTTGTTCAATGTGCCATCACCATCATCATCTTCTAAATAATAAGCAGGCAAACCACCTGGAGGTTGAACTTTTATGCGGAATACACGCCCGTGAGACGCATACTCTGTAATTTGTGCTTTATCATTCTCACGTAAATAAGTGCGGACATCCACACCATCATTCTGCGTGGGTGGAGCCAAAGTTTCAGTTAGATTAGATGTGCTTTCGAGGCTTTCTGATTCTGTCGCAACATGTTCATCGCTTGTTGCTGTGTGCTTAGGCGGTGGCAAAACGCCATCATTAGCATGTGCGAGTTGCATCCATGCCAAGCCTAGAGATAAAGAACATAGGAGGGTGAATCGAGTGATTATTTTCATAGCTGCAAGTATAGCCGAAGTTATTTGTGTTTGTCTCGCCTGAGTAGCACCAAGCATGATCCACCTGCCGTATTAGGGGCAGGGGTGACGGCAAGAATGTAACCTGACATAGGCCCTGCTTTGAGCCATTGATAAACACTGTTTTTTAAAACAGCTCGACCATCGGGTGAATGTAGACCGCGACCATGAATGATACATAAAACCCTATCAGATGCTTGCAGGCTGGATTGTAGGGTGTGCTCAAGCTCTGAGATAGCTTGGTCGCGTGTCATGCCATGCAAATCAATACTATGGTTGATAGGAAATTGTCCGTAAGAAAGCTTTTTTAAGACATCTGGCGCAATGCCATTGGCGCGTAATACCCATGCAGAACCCTCTTCTTTTAGTGTTGTTTTGGGCTGTGTAGGGGTATGATATAAGGGGTTGTTTATTTTTTTATGAATATCTTTTTTAATTTTCTTTTTAACGGGTGTAGCGGATGAAATTATTTTATCTGTTTTTGCGATGGGTTGAACTTGTTGCATGGCATCGGCAAACAAATCTGTGAATAAGTCATCTTTTGAGTGGCTCATGACTCATTTTTTTCAGGGCGTGAAAGCAAGGTGAGAACGGCTTCTTGTGGGGATATTTTGCCAGATAACAATGCCTGCACACCTTGGCTTATAGGCATATCAATGCCCATTTTACCTGCCAAACGGCAAGCTGCTAAAGCGGAGCGTTCACCTTCTACAACCTGTCCAACATGTGCCCGCGCTGCATTTACATCCATGCCTGAAGCTAAGGCAATGCCCATTTTTCGGTTGCGCGATAACGAACCCGTGCATGTTAGCACCAAGTCCCCCAGTCCAGATAAACCACTCAGTGTTTCAGGTTTGCCGCCACATGCCACTGCCAAACGGGAAATCTCGGAAATACCACGTGTAATCAGCGCTGCGGAAGTATTGTGACCAAGGTTAAGCCCTTCTGCGACACCTGCGGCAATAGCAATGATGTTTTTTAATGCCCCGCCCATAGCTACGCCTGTCATATCGGTGCTGGTGTAAATGCGAAAGGCAGGGTCGTCAAAAAATGATGCGGCATGTCGGGCTAAACTCTCTGATCTCGCAGCCATGGTAATCGCTGTTGGCATGCCTTGTGCAACCTCAATGGCAAAGGAAGGCCCTGATAATAGTGCTGAATTTTCAGCACCAATATGATGTAGTAATGTTTCATCCATGCGCTCAAGGGTTTGCGGGTTAAGCCCTTTGCAGGCAGCAATAATGGGTTTGTTTAAGTCTGATAATGAGGGAAGAACCTCCAGTATCGCATTGCAAGGCAAAGCCAAAATAATGGCGGATGCTTGCTCCAAGTAGGGGTGATGGGTGCTGCGAACTGTGAGTGAATCAGGAAAACGAATATTGGGCAAATAGCGCGAATTTTCACGTGACTGCTGCATACGTTCAGCGGTTTCAGAGGTGCGAGCAATCAGTGTTACATCTCGCCCTTGCCGAGCCAAAACCATTGCCAAAGCTGTGCCCCATGAGCCAGCACCTAAAACACAGACGGAATTTTGCTTCATATGCAATCACTCCTTTTTCTAAATAGTAACAGCCATATCAGTAGAATACCAAATAAGATGAAGGCGGGGATATTCCCCCATGTTTGGTAGAACGTAATCATACTTGAAGTGTGATATGTACCTGTGATGACAGCACTCGTCCACCATGGTGTTGTGCTTGTGATGCGCCCATCAGGTGCAATAATAGCGGAAACACCTGTGTTTCCTGCACGCAATACATAACGCCCCGTTTCAACTGCGCGGGCTTGCGAGGCTTGAAAATGTTGCCAAGCAGCAGGGCTATGCCCGTACCAAGCATCGTTGGTCACAACAACCAATACATTTGCACCAGCTTGTACACGTTGCCGAGCTTGTTCAGGGAATAGTGACTCATAGCAGATAAGACTGCCGAATTGAGTTGTACCTGTTGCCAAGATGCCGTTATCGCTTGCAGGCTGAAAATCGGCAATGTCGGGGCCTATTTTACGCAGCCAAGGCAGCCATGATGGAATATATTCACCAAATGGCACAAGGTGATGTTTGCCAGCAAACTGTTTGGAGCCGGGCTTTGCATTGGATGTTGTTTCAGAGTTATGCGGCTCAAATAGATATAGTCCATTTTGTGAGGCACCTGTATTAGAAAATAATTTTAAACCACCAAACAAAACAGGCTTTTTCCAGCTGCTCATTTGCTCTTGTAACCAGCGGTTCCAGTTGGGGTTGCGTTCAAGATAAAAAGGAATAGCAGCTTCAGGCCAGATGATTAAATCAACGTTAGAAGCTTCTTTTTCAGAAAGCTTTACCAAATGTTGCATGCTTTGCTGGAGAAACTGATTATCCCACTTCTGATCTTGCGGAATATTGGGCTGAATCAGGGCAACGCGAGATTCAGGTGTTTCTACGTGAGCGATAGCAGGCGCGAAGAAAATAAATGCAGCACATACAATGATTGCAAGACTGGCAAATTGACGTTGCTCTTTTTTCCATAAAAAAGCCAAAGATGCAGCCAGTAAAACAGGAAGAAATGCCATGCCATAGGCACCAAATACACTTAGCCATGCGGAAGCAGAGGAATCCAAAACCAGATTGCCCAAAGTAGTCCAGGGCAGTCCTGTAAACACATGGCCACGCAGCCATTCCATGATGATAGCGGAGCATGGTAGAAGCAATAATAGTGCATAGGGCTTGCCATTGAATCGCGATATCTTCATACAAGACCAAGCCCAAATGGCAGGAAATAAGCCCATGATAAGACCCATAAGTATAGGGACTAAGATAGCGGCTGCCCAAGGTAATCCGCCATAATCATGAACCGTTGGAGCAAGCCACCATGCACCGAGCCCAAACCAGCCGAATCCAAAACTATAACCTGTGATAAAAGGGTGTTTGGATTGAATCAGCCAAGTCAGTCCAGCCAGACTTAGTATTGCTAGCCAGATATGGTGGTATGGGGCAAAAGCAAAGGGCATTGCTGCACCACAAAGCAATGCCAGAAACATAAGGCTAGGGCGTGATAGTGAGCGTTGCAGGGTCATCAGTGGATTATTTTGAATCGGGTTGTGATTTAATCAGTATACGAATAACACGGCGCGGATCGGCTTCTTGAACATGTATGTCCAAGCCGCCCACGAGAATACGTTCCCCGCGCACAGGAATGCGCCCCAATTCGGTGATGATAAGTCCGCCCACAGTATCAAAATCCCCATTGGGCAATGTGATGCTTAATAAATCTTCCAAATCTTCAACATGCATACGTGCTTGTACTTCTAAGCCATGTTCACCACGTGTGTATTCAATGGAATCTTGGTTTTCCCCTTCATCCATGGATCCGACAATTTCTTCCAATAAATCAGAGAGTGTGACCAGTCCCGCCGTGCCGCCGTATTCATCCAAGACCATGGCAATATGATTTTTGCTATCGCGCATTTCAGTGAGCAAGCCAGAAATATATTCGAGTTCAGATACCGTTAATGTCGGGCGCATCAATGCTTTGATGCTGCTTTCTACTTGATGCGTTTGGGCATGCACCAAGTCCCAAATATGAATCACACCAAGGATATGATCCAAGTCGTGATCCATGACAGGTAGGCGTGTCACACCACTTTCCGCAATGATTTTACTGGCACTGCTCAAGGGCACAGATATATCAATCGCTTTGATTTCAGAGCGTGGAATCATGACCTCACGAACACGGGTGTCATGAAACTCAACAATGCCTTCCAGCATATGACGCTGCTCATCTGAACGAATGGCTTCAGCGCGCCCAATAACAGATAGTAACTCTTGATGGGTTTGACCTGGTCGTAGGCTGTTCAGCAAATATTGGCGAATACGATATTGGAAACGTTTAAACATGGTCGGATAATTCATGAGCATAAGGTTGATGTAAATGAAGTTCTTTCATAATGCGAGATTCAAGGCTCTGCATGGTGTGGGCTTCATCATCTTGGATATGGTCATATCCGAGTAAGTGCAACATACCATGAATGATGAGGTGCAAGATATGGGCATGTGTTTGATGCTCCAAACGTTGAGCTTCGTGTATGACAAACGGCACGGCTAAAATCATATCACCCAATGGTTCATCGACCCTATATATATCGCCCTCCTGCATAGGAAAAGATAGCACATCGGTGACTTTATTCTTATCACGCCACTGGGCATTGAGTTCTTGTACAATGTTGTCAGAGGCAAAACGAATGCAGACATGCGGTGTGTCTATATAAACACCTGCCACTTTACATGTGAGATGAATAGCAGATTCAATGCTCTCTTGATTTGGCAAATCCGCATCGACATCATTATCAATGATAACATCAATCATGGGTGACTTTTAGCATGCTTATAAAACAATTTGTAACGACTCAGGTTGCCGTGTTTTTTCTGAGAGTAAGGCGAAAAAGTGGAGCTTACGACTGTAAGTGAGCATTTTTCAACGCAGCTGTCAGGAAAATAAGCGGTAAGCTGAATCGTTGCTACAATCATGATTCATCGGACTCATAGGCTTGTACAATGCTTTCTACCAATTGATGACGCACCACATCATGGGTCGTTAACTTGCAAATGCCGATAGCGTCAACATCGGCGAGCACTTTTAAGGCGTGCAACAAACCACTCTGTTGGTGGTGGGGTAAATCAATTTGCGTGGCATCACCCGTAACCACCATCTTGGATGAAAAGCCAAGACGAGTAAGAAACATCTTCATTTGTGCACGGGTGGTATTTTGTGCTTCATCAAGAATAACAAAAGCATCGTTTAAGGTGCGTCCACGCATATAAGCCAATGGCGCAATCTCGATAAGTCCTTGTTCCATCAGGTTGTTCATTTTTTCGACACCCAACATATCTGTTAAAGCATCAAACAATGGCCGCAAATAAGGATCGACTTTTTGCTGTAAATCACCAGGTAAAAAACCCAGTTTTTCACCAGCTTCAACAGCAGGCCGTGTCAAAATAATACGCTCGACTTGGTGGCTGGTTAAAGCAACCACTGCCGCAGCCACTGCTAAATATGTTTTACCACAACCTGCAGGGCCAACGGATATGGATAGTGTTTTATCCTGCATCATTTGCAAATAAGCATGCTGATTGGGGGTTTTGCCCTGCACATTACGCCGACCAGCTTTAAGGATAATATTTTTTTTCTTATTGCCTTTCTCTTGAGGCGCATCTTTGGGTTGACCGCGTAATAACAACTCAATTTGAACAGGGGTAGGTGTCTCAGTTTGTGCGGTTGCTGCGAGGTTTAATAATACACGCTTGGCAATCGCTGCATGCTCACCCTGAATATGCCAGTTGCCAGCTTGCCCTGACAGTTTAATGTTCAAGGCTTCTTCGATGCGTTTTAAGGTTTGGTTATTTGCGCCACAGAGATTATGTAGGGTTTGTGGTGTTAAATCTGGAAGATCGAGCGTGATATTAGGCAAGAATCAACTCCCCGCGTAAAGATTGACCATAAGCCTTGGTAATACGTACTGGCATGGTTTGCCCAATTTGGCGAGGTTGCCCTTCAAAATGAACGATGCGGTAGTCCGCCGTGCGCCCTTGCATTTCCCCATCGGTTTTACTTTCTTTTTCAACCAATACATTCACCACGCGACCAATTTGTTTGTTCATCGCTTCGCGGGTTTGCAAGCGGGTTAATGCAAGCAATCGTTGCAGGCGTTCATCTTTTACTTCTTCAGGAATATTGTCTTCTGACTGTGCCGCAGGAGTGCCGGGGCGCGGTGAATATTTAAAGCAGTAAGAGAAATCATAATTTACACGCCGCACCAAATCGAGTGTCTGCTCAAAGTCTTCATCTGTTTCACCGGGGTAACCCACAATAAAGTCTGATGATAAGGCAATATCTGGGCAATGTTTGCGCAGGCTTTCAATCAGTGGAAAATAATCATCACGCGCATGCCCACGGTGCATGGCTTTAAGAATAACATCCGAGCCTGATTGCACAGGCAGGTGTAAATAAGGCATCAATACGGGTAAATCGCCAAAGGCCGCAGCCATTTCTTCGGTCACTTCCATCGGGTGAGAGGTGCTAAAACGAAGGCGTTCCAGCCCTTCAAGCTTGGCAACCGCATATAAGAGCATGGTGAAGTCCCATTCATCTTCATCGGCTGCGAGACCTCGATAAGCATTTACGTTTTGCCCTAAAAGGCTGATTTCAGTGATGCCTGTAGCCAAAAGTTTACGGCATTCTTCCAAAACATCTTCGACTGGGCGAGATAACTCTGAGCCGCGTGTGTAAGGCACCACGCAAAACGTACAAAATTTATCACAGCCTTCCATAATCGTTACAAAACCAGACATGCCATTGCCTTTGGGGGCAGGTAGATGGTCAAATTTCTCAATTTCAGGCATTTCGGTGGCGGTTACATTGACACGTTCACGGCGAATTTTGTTAATCATTTCAGGCAATTTATGATAACTCTGTGGACCAAACACGGCATCAACATAAGGTGCTCGCTGTTGAATGCGCTTGCCCTCTTGCTGTCCAACACAGCCGCCCACACCAATAATCATGTCTGGTCGCTTTTCCTTTAACTTACGATAACGACCCAATTCGGAATACACTTTATCTTCGGCTTTTTCACGAATAGAGCAGGTGTTCATTAATATAACGTCGGCATCTTCAGGATTGGCAACCAGTTTCATGCCATAAGCATCTTGCATAAGGTCAAGCATGCGCGATGAGTCATATTCATTCATTTGGCAGCCGTATGTTTTGATAAAAAGAGTGTCGAGTGATGTGAGGGGCGTGTTTTTCTGTTTCATAGAAAGGCGGATGTTAGAAGTGAGTATAGAGGATGTCGAATGTTTGCATGCTAGTGGCATATTTTTATTGGGCGGACTCAAAGTATACGTGCAGCAGCGATTGAGGTAAAATTGTTTGTAATACAGGTGTTTTGATAGGTATTG
>JAUZQR010000107.1 GCA_030950865.1 Mariprofundaceae bacterium
TGCGATATTAAAGTTGCCAGAAGGTGATTTTTTTACGGCACCATTATTGGCATCGATTCCATTGCAATTGCTTGCCTATGAAGTGGCACGCTCCAAAGGCACAGATGTGGATCAACCAAGAAATTTAGCAAAGTCTGTAACGGTTGAATAATTAATAAACATTATTATTTGATAATATAATGGTTTTGATATATCGTTCGCGCATGCAAAGTATTCCTAAAGAAAAAATACGCATGGCAAGTGAAGGATTGCGCGCCATTGCCCATGAATTACGTCTTGGTGTTTTATGCCATTTATTGAATGGCTCTATGTGTGTTGCAGAGTTAATCGAAGCTACAGGCGCATCACAATCCAATTTATCACAACATTTAGCCAAGATGCGGCTGATGGGCATCCTTAATAATGAGAAGCGTGGACAACAAGTATATTATCATATTGCCAATCCAGCATTTGCTGAGTTGGTCGAGGCATTGCAAAAAATTTATTGCCCTGAAATGTGTAATTTTGTATTAACTGAGGATGCTTTGGAGGAAAAATAAGATGTTTTTTATGCCTAATATATTAATAAATCGTTATATTATTATAACAATGCTATTGTGTACACCTGTGCTGTCAGATGCTGCTGACATACTTAGTTTAAAACAAATTATTTCGCACTCTGTCAATCATAACAGGCAGCTTATGGCATCGTTAGAAGGTGTAAACCAAGCAAATGAACGCATTAATGATATGAAGGGTAAGCGTATGCCTCATGTTGGTGTATCGACGGCTTGGGTTTATAGTAATTCACCCTTGCATGCATTTGGCAGTAAAATTCAACAGCAATCACTTACAACAGCAGATTTTGCAGTAAATACTTTAAATAACCCAAGTTATCAGCAAAATTATCAATCTCGTTTGGGGTTAAGTTTGCCCCTCTTCGCAGGTGGAACATTGCAAGCAGCTCAAAAGCAGGCCGAGAAAAGCGCACAGGCTGCTGCATTGGATTTTGAGTTTCAAAAACAACAGAAAATATATCAAGTGATTGTGACGTATATGCAGAGTTTACAATTTTCTCAAGAGCTTGAAAATGATAAGCAGGCGGTGAAAGCCGCAGAAAAGAGATGGTTGGATGCACAGGCTTTACAGAGCAAAGGCATGGCGCTCAAGAGTGATGTGATGGATGCGCATGTGTATGTGTTGCGTCGTCAAGTGGCTGTGGATGAGGCTAGCAATGCTTATCAGGCATCTCTTGAGCAATTGGCGCTATTGATGGGGCTTAAAAAGCCATTAAACGAGCCTGTGTTGGCGCAACCAAAGATAGAAATAGATGACTCTATGTTTAATGAGTTGTTGGGCAAAGCAAGTGAGAAACGTGTGGACTTTCAAGCACTTCAAATGCGTTATGATGCATTATCTTTACAGCGTGATATTGCATACGGCAATAACTTACCGCATGTTAATTTGGTTGCAGCGCAAGAGTGGAATAGTGCGACACCTGCACTAAAACACGGCAATGCCATGGTAGGCGTGACTGTAAGTATGAACCTTTTTAATGGTGGCTCCGATCAGGCAAAACAACGTCAGGCAGAATCGGCTTATGCGGCAACACAATGGGAAATTACTGATCAGCGGCAGTTAATTGTCAATCAAGTTAGGCAGGCTAGGAGAGCTTTAGATGTCGCAGAAAATAAATTAACGCGTGAAAAACAAGTGCTTCAACAAACACAGGAATCATTACGTATTTTATCACTGCGCTATCAGCAGGGCTTAGAAACAACATCGCATGTGCTTGATGCACAGGTGGCAATGGATCACTCACAAGTAGCGCTGCTACGTGCGCAATCAGATTTGATGATTGCAAAAGCAGCATTGTTACTCGCGGCAGGATTATTGAATGAGGGAGCAGTATCATGATTTCAGGAACAACAAAACGAACGGCTATAATACGTTTATTTTCATTGATGGGTGCTATTGCATTACTTTTTTTAACAGCTTGTAGTGATGAAGCATCAAAGGCTTCAAACACACGTGTAAGTACAGTCGCCGCGAAGCATGTGCGGGTTGTATTGCAAGATATTCCAACGCATTATATTACCAGTGGCACAGTCCCATCAGACCACCGTGTATCTATTAGCACACGTTTATCAGGTTATATACGCGATATGGCTGTGCGAGAAGGTGATGTGGTTAAATCAGGGCAGGTATTGCTACATATTGATTCTGTTCATGCCAAGCAGGCTTTGCTGCAAGCCAATGCAGATTTAAGCAATGCGAAAGCTGAAATGCTGCGTTATGCAAGTTTGCTAAAAGAAGGTGCAGCGACTTCTCAGCAAGTGGACAAAGTAAAGTTGCGCTATGAGGTGGCACAGTCGCAGGTGAAACAAGCCCAGCATCAGTTAAGTTATGCGAAAATATCATCACCAGTGAGTGGTGTGGTTGTTGAAAAGCGTATGTCGCAAGGTGATTTGGCTTCGCCAGGTATGCCCATTTTAACACTGGAAGATCCAAGTAGTTTGTTGGTGCAAACCTATGTGTCTGAACAATATATTGGGCAAATCCATGATGGCGATCAAGTGAGTGTGAACATCGCATCGTTAAAGCAATCTTTTCAAGGTGTTGTACGCCAAGTGGTGCAAGCTTCTGGACCTATAGCGCACCAGTTTTTAGTTAAAATATCACTACCATCTGCGGTAAATATTCATCCAGGCATGTATGCACAGACGAACTTCCAGACAGGTGTACGCAAAGCCTTGTTGCTTCCAGAAGATGCTATATTTTCACAAGCGGGCATGCATGCAGTGTATGTGCTGGATGATGAGAGCATAGCCCATTATCGTTTAATTCGTATCGGAGAGAGTGCACAAGGCATGGTGCAAATTTTAGCAGGCCTGCATAGCGGTGATCAGGTTGTTTGGGATGCTAAACCAGCACTTCAAACAGGCATGAAGGTTCAACTATGAGTGAATCAACACATGTTGAACCGCCATTAAATATTGCAGGCAAGCTTGGTAAATTTGCTATGCAAAGCAATTTAACGCCGATGATAAGTGTGATTATTTTTCTTATTGGTGCGTTGGCTTTGATGGTGACACCGCGTGAGGAAAACCCGCAAATTGATGTGCCCGCAGCCAATGTTATTGTGCAAATGCAAGGCTCTAGCCCTGAAGAGGTACGAAACCTTATTGTGCGGCCGCTTGAAAGAGTGATGCGTGAAATGACGGACATTGACCATACTTATGGCGTGGCCATGGATTCGATGGGTGTTGTAACGGTGATGTTTAAGGTTGGTGCAGATAAAGAGACCAGCCTTGTTAAATTATATGACCGTATTATGCACAATTTGAACAGGTTGCCTTTGGGGGCATCGCAACCATTGATTAAACCCATGGATGTTGATGATGTACCTGTATCGGTGGTTACATTGTCATCTCAAAACATGGATAGGCTGACGCTAAAACGTTTGGCAGAGCGTGTTCGTGATCAATTGTCACCGCTGCAAGGTGTGTCTGTTGCAGATATTATTGGTGGGCAGGATCATGAAATTCGTATTCAAATAGATCCCGCAAAAATGGCCGCTTATGGCATTGCTTTGGATACATTGCACCAAGTCTTACAAGCTTCTAATCATGGTGGTCACGTGGGTGAGCTGGTTGGTGATAATCAAGTTAGCAAAATTTGGCTGGATGGCTATTTAAAAACGGCACAAGAAGTGGGTCAACTGATGGTGGGTTCATGGCAGGATAAAGCCATTTATTTGCGTGATATTGCTACTATTTCTGATGGAGCTTCGGAGCTTAATCAATTGCATCGTATTGCTTTTGGTCCTGCTTCAAAGCAAATGGTGACAGGCGAACCTGAAACGCCAGCAGTATCGATTGCCTTGGCGAAAAAACGCGGCACCAATGCTGTACTTGTTACACAGGGCATTGCTGATAAGTTAAATGAATTAAAAGGTAATTTTATTCCAGATAATGTGCAGGTGAATATCACCCGTGATTCAGGGAAACGCGCTGATGCTGCGGTGAATCTGTTGGTTGAGCATCTGGCTATTGCTATTTGTACTGTTATTATCATTTTATTACTGTTCTTGGGATGGCGAGAAGCAGCGATTGTTACCATGAATATTCCGATTATTTTGTGTGTGGTGTTGGCGATTGGTTTTTTAGCTGATCAAACCATCAACCGCATTACACTGTTTGCACTTATTCTTGCACTAGGTCTTTTGGTTGATG
>JAUZQR010000108.1 GCA_030950865.1 Mariprofundaceae bacterium
CAATCCAGTGCGCAACAATGTACTTGTTTATTCAGAGTTTCCCTAAATCCTTGCCAAAGCCTTATTAAAAATAGCGCTTGGGCGCATAGCTTCATTCAACTTATTTACATCTGGTTGAAAATAGCCACCCATATCCACTTCTTTGCCCTGTACAGCATTCAATTCCTCCACAATAGCCTGTTCATTGCTCGCTAAGGTTTCTGCAAGCGGCGCAAACTGTGTTTTAAGCTCTGCATCCTTATCTTGCGCTGCCAAAGCCTGCGCCCAATACATGGTCAAATAAAAATGACTACCGCGATTATCCAACTCACCCACTTTACGCGATGGTGATTTATTTTCTTTAAGGAATTTGCTGTTGGCATTATTCAAAGCCTGTGCAAGCACAGCCGCTTTATGATTCTCTGTTTTCGCAGCAATATCCTCCAAAGATACTGCCAAAGCCAAAAATTCACCCAAAGAATCCCACCTTAGATGCCCTTCAGAAGTAAACTGCTGCACATGCTTGGGTGCAGAGCCGCCAGCACCAGTCTCAAACAAACCACCACCCGCCAACAATGGTACGATGGACAACATTTTCGCGCTCGTTCCAAGCTCCAGAATCGGAAACAAATCAGTCAAATAATCACGAAAAATATTACCTGTGACAGAAATGGTATCACTGCCTTCTTTCACACGCTTTAAAGCATGACGAATCGCATCTTGAGGCGATAAAATCTGAACATCCAAACCTGTAACATCATAATCTTTCAAATAGCTTTTCACTTTCTGAATTAGGTTTGCATCATGCGCACGGTTTGCATCAAGCCAAAACACAGTTGGATTATGTGTCGCTTTGGCACGGTTTACAGCCAATTTTACCCAATCACGAATCGGTGCATCTTTGCTTTGACACATACGCCAAACATCACCCTTTTCAACGCTGTGTTGCATCAACGTATTGCCCGATTTATCCAAAACACGAACCACCCCATCCTCTGGTATTTCAAAGGTTTTATCATGCGAACCATACTCTTCAGCTTTTTGAGCCATTAAACCAACATTTGCCACATTCCCCATGGTTTTAGGGTCAAATGCGCCATGTTCTTTGCAAAATTGAATGGTTTCTTGATAAACACCCGCATAACAACGGTCGGGAATCATGGCTTTCATATCATGCAGTTGCCCATCGGCTCCCCACATCTTACCCGATGAACGAATAGCCGCAGGCATGGATGCATCAATAATCACATCACTTGGCACATGTAAGTTGGTAATGC
>JAUZQR010000109.1 GCA_030950865.1 Mariprofundaceae bacterium
TGCGGCATGGTGGATGAGCCGACTTCGCCAGCAATGACTTTCTGTTTGAAATAACCCACAGAAATATAACCCCAAATATCACGACAAAAATCGATAAGAATGGTATTAAAACGTGCAATAATATCATTGAATTCAGCGATATAATCATGCGGTTCAATTTGAATCGTGTACGGATTCCATGTTAAGCCAAGTGATTCGATAAAATTTTGAGCAATGTTTTCCCAATTCAATTCTGGGTAAGCGGCGAGATGAGCATTGTAGTTACCCACGGCACCATTAATTTTCCCAAGCATCTCAGTTTGTTCAAGTTGTGTAATTTGACGTTGCATACGATAAGCAACATTTGCCCATTCTTTGCCCATCGTTGTCGGGCTAGCAGGTTGACCGTGAGTACGTGCGAGAAGTGGTTGTTCAGCAAGATGATGTGCGCCAGCCTTAATGCTATCCAACATCTTATTGAGCATAGGAAGCATCACATCATCACGCGCCTCTTTGAGCATCAATGCATAAGATAGGTTGTTAATATCTTCGGATGTACAAGCAAAATGGAAAAACTCTGAGATGGATGCGAGTTCGGCATGCTCTGCAACTTGTTCTTTCAGAAAATACTCCACGGCTTTTACATCATGGTTGGTGGTGCTTTCAATATCTTTAACACGCTGGGCATTGGCTTCGGAGAAGTTGATAAGAATATCATCAAGAAACGTTGTAGCTTGCTCTGAAAAGGTAGGAACTTCTTTGATGTCGCTATTTTTAGCTAACATTTGCAGCCAACGAACTTCGACTGTGACCCGTGCCTTGATAAGACCATACTCACTAAAGATTGGGCGCAGGCTGGCAACTTTGCTTGCATAACGACCATCGAGTGGTGACAGGGCTGAGATTGGGGATACTTGCATAAACGTGCTCCAGACTGTGGGTGTATGTGACTATTCGAGATGTGTGTGAACGCTTCAAGAAAGGTGGCGAAATGTACACGCATACGGCTTGATTTCCAGTTGAATACGACTAGTAGCTGTTGGTTTGCCTTGTATTTGATATATGGGATGATGAATATACTTGCAGCCAGTGGGGTTTCCTTTTAAGGTTTGTTGGGGATGAGGTGCAATTATGCGTTTGAGACAGTTGATGATTTTGATGTTGCCACTTTTGCTGTCCACACCTGCTTTGGCGGAAGAGGAAGTCGTAGCTGCTGATAAAATCGCGGTGGTTGAAGCACCGCAGGCAGATGTCAAGCATGGCAAAGAAATATTTGATACCATTTGTACGCATTGTCATCGTACTGATTATGAAGCCAGCTCTGTTGGTGCACCAGGTTTGAAAGATGTGCTTGAACGTCATTCGGCTGAATGGATTAATACATGGATTACTAGCCCTGAAGCTTTTGCTGAAATTGATGAGACTGCCAAAGATTTGATGTCTTCAAACCCGTATGGCTTAAAAATGCCAACCATTCCTGAAATGCAAATTGAGCAAAACCGTAAAGATATTATTGAGTATTTGAAAACGCTAAAGTAAGGCTTCGGAGTGTTATAAAAAAAGCCAGTGACTGCAGATGCGGTCACTGGCTTTTTTCGTTTGACGCGGGTGTGTATTAGCCGTTAAGTAATTCTTTCAAACGCTGATTCACCATGCCTGGGTTGGCTTTGCCTTTGGATGCTTTCATCACTTGTCCAACAAAGAAACCAAACAACTTATCTTTACCACCACGATAAGCATCTACCTGCCCTTGATTGGCAGCCATAATCTCTAAAATCATGACATCAATCGCACCTGTATCAGAGACCTGTTTAAGCCCTTTCTCATCAATGATGGCATCAGCGCTTTTGCCAGATTCAAGCATAGCATCGAGTACATCTTTAGCGATTTTTCCGGAAATGGTATTGTCGCCCATCCTATCCATAAGCTCACCAAATTGATTTGGAGAAACAGGGGAGTCTTCAATGTTTTTATTCAACTCTTTTAAACGACCCAACAATTCATTTGCCATCCAATTGGCACAACGTTTGGGATCAGCAGGATGTGCTGCAACCAATGCTTCATACCAGTCGGATAGATTACGCGTTTGGGTAAGCACATCAGCATCATAAGCAGATAAACCAAATTCCGCTTCAAAACGCGCACGCAGTTGATGTGGAAGCTCTGGCATGCCTGCTTTGATATTGTCTACTTCAAGTTGAGATACGCGCAATGGTGGCAAATCAGGCTCTGGGAAGTAGCGATAATCATTGGCTTCTTCTTTAGAACGCATAGAGCGCGATTCACTTTTAACAGAATCCCACAAACGCGATTCTTGAACCACTTCCCCACCATCTTCAATCACTTCAATTTGGCGCATGACTTCATAATCAATGGCTTGTTTGATAAAACGAAATGAATTCATATTTTTCATCTCAGTACGGGTACCAAGCTCTTCGCCAGGGCGACGCACTGAAACATTAGCATCACAACGGAACTGCCCTTTTTCCATATCTGCACCAGAAACGCCCAAGAAACGAATCAATTGATGTAGGTTTTTCAAATACGCAATGGCTTCATCAGCAGTACGCATATCAGGCTCAGAAACAATCTCCATCAAAGGAATACCAGAGCGGTTCAAATCAATATGGGAAACCGCTTCCAAACCCTCATGCATAGATTTACCTGCATCTTCTTCCATATGAATGCGGGTAATACCAATACGGCGATCACCACGGTCTTTGGTGGTGATGTCCATATGACCATGCTCGACCAAAGGAATAGTGAACTGGGAAATTTGATAACCTTTTGGTAAATCAGGATAGAAATAATTCTTGCGGTCAAATTTTGATTCAAGATTGATTTCCGCGTTAATGGCAAGACCTGTCAGAATGGTTTTATCTACAGCCAATGTGTTTAAAACAGGCAATTGACCAGGCATGCCCAAGCAAACAGGACATGTTTGGGTATTAGGCTCGGCACCAAATGCGGTTGAACAACCACAAAATGCTTTGGTTTTTGTATTGATTTGGCAATGGACTTCTAGTCCGATGACGACTTCCCAACTCATGACTCACCTCCGAATGCTTTTGGTGATTTATTATGCCAATCTGTTGCACCTTCATAGGCAGATGCTGTACCAAGTAAGATATCTTCACGCCAAGCTGGTGCAATCCACTGTAGCCCGACAGGTAAATCAGCCGAAAAACCACATGGCTGTGATAAGCCTGGCAATCCCGCCAAATTCACAGCAATGGTATAAATGTCAGATAAATACATGGTGAGTGGGTCATCTGTTTTTGCACCAAGTTTGAATGCTGTAATTGGGCTGGTAGGTGTGGCGATAATGTCCACATTTTCAAAAGCAGTGAGAAAATCTTGTTGAATCATGGTGCGAACTTGTTGTGCTTTTAAATAATAAGCATCGTAGTAACCTGAAGATAGGGCAAATGCCCCTGTTAAAATACGACGCTTTACTTCTGCACCAAAACCTTCATCGCGTGAGCGGGTATACATATCCAATAAATCTTCTGGATTGTCACAGCGATGACCAAAACGAACGCTGTCGTAACGCGATAAATTCGCTGAAGCTTCGGATGGTGCGATGACATAATATGCTGCAACAGCAAGCTTGGTATTGGGCAATGAAATATCGACCAACTCAGCACCTAAAGTTTCACATTGTTTCAATGCCGCTTCGACGGAAGCACGAACATCGCTATCCATACCTTCGACAAAATATTCTTTGGGAAC
>JAUZQR010000011.1 GCA_030950865.1 Mariprofundaceae bacterium
ATAGTGGTGTGAATGAAGACCCTGCAGATGTTCCAAATACACGCAGCGCTATCATGCCAGCTTTTGGTGAGAAACTTAGTCCAGAAGCTATCAAAATGTTGTCTGTAAAGGTTCATGAATTCGGCGGCGGGAAATAGGAGAGTCATATGGATGCAGTAGTCATTGGTACATTTGTCGCAGTCGGTCTTACTATTCTGATCGGCATTTATGCGGCCTACTATTTTTTCAAAATCATCTCTAGCGATGATGATTCCGAATAAATAGATAGCAGTAACTAGAAAATTTAGGGGGAGGGAGGTTCATAGAACCTCCCTTTTCTTTTTGTATATGTTTAACATTCATAAATAAGGAGCTTTCATGCCTGAAAACACACAAGATAAACTGGAAGATATTTATAAAGAAGCAGCATACTCACATATCAATACTGGTGATGAGACTATTCATGCCAAACGTATCACTGGACGTTTCCGCACGTATAAATGGTATGCATCAGCTTTATATATTTTATTTTTTATTACGCCTTACTTCCGCTGGGAAGGCTCACAGGCAATTCTATTTGATATTCCGCATCGCCAGTTTCACTTTTGGTCACTCACCATCTGGCCGCAAGATGTTTGGATGTTATCCTTGGTACTCATTCTGCTCGCCATTACCTTATTTGCTGCAACCGCCGTTCTTGGCCGTGTTTGGTGTGGTTATTTTTGTTTCCAAACCATTTGGACAGACTGGTTCACATGGATTGAAGATAAAATTGAGGGCAACCCCATCCAACGCCGCAAACTTGATAACACCCCATGGACCATGCGAAAAATACGACTCAAACTATTCAAACATAGCCTATGGATGCTTATATCAATCCTTACAGGTGTAACATTTGCAGCTTATTTTGCAGATGTATATGGACTCTGGCATAGCTACCTAACATTAAATGCTCCTCTCATCGCTTGGTCAGTATTAGCAGCATTTATTTTCTTCACATATGTATTTGCAGGCTTGATGCGTGAACAAGTTTGCTTCTGGCTCTGTCCGTATGCTCGCATTCAAAGCGTGATGGTTGATAAAGATACAGAGATGCCAACCTATGATATTTCACGCGGAGAACCACGAGGAAAACTTCGCGGCAAAGGCAGTGATGCACGTGGTGATTGCATTGATTGCCACTTATGCGTCGGTGTTTGTCCAACAGGTGTCGATATTCGTGAAGGCATGAGTGAAGGCTGCATTACTTGCGGCATGTGTATTGATGCCTGTGACAGTATTATGGAAAAGGTAGATCGACCAAAAGGGCTTATTCGTTATGCCTCAAGAAAAGAAATGGATGGAGAAACCCTTCCCACGTTATTCAAACGACCTCGCGTAGTGACTTACAGCATTATTTTATTGCTTTCTATGCTAGGCATTCTTTATGGTTTAACCCATATCCCACCTATTGAACTATCCATTGTACATGAGCGGCAACCATTATTTATTCAAATGTCTGATGGCAGTGTTGAAAACAAATACACCATCAAAGCTGTAAATAAAACGCCTGAAGACTTACATATGCGTGTCACTATTGTTGCCCCTGAAGGCATTAAAATTTCTAAGCGTGAAAATGCAGAAGTGATACTCAAAAGCGGTAAAATTATTCCACTTCCTATCTTTTTAACTGCCCGTCCCGAAATGTTGGTGGAAAAACAAACCCCCGTTCGATTTATACTGGAAAGTATTGAAAAACCCACGATGCGTGTCGAATATGAATCCGTATTTATAAAAGGTCGGTAACAGGAGTAAAATATGTTCAGCGAACAACTTAAACAAGATCTTAAAAACCCATGGTTACGTGGTATTCTCTCGGTGGTTGGTGTGACACTTATTGTGAATTTTGGCTTTATTGCTTATGCCTACATGTTTCCACCCAACTTGGTTGCAAATGATTACTACGAGCGTGGCAAAGAATATTTTCATGATGAGAAAAATCGCCAAAAAGCAGAACCTACAGCATGGCGCTTGCAATTACTGATGCCAAACACGATGCACGTCAACCAGGCACAGACTATTCGTTTATATGCTATGGATCATCAAGGAAAACCTGTGCAAAAGGGCAATGTTACTTTAAAAGCCTATCGCCCCAATGATGCAAGTCGTGATTTCACCATTACCTTGCAATTTTCCGATGCGGGAACATTTTCTGCACCCATTACATTTCCATTACCTGGTCATTGGGATGTCATCGCCCGTATAGACTCTGACCAGCAGCATTTCGATATAGCCGAACGTATCTTTGTCGACAAGTAATACCGCCAACAAACATATTTCTTGCTTTCACTGTGGCTTACCAGCACAAGGTGCAGCAGCTTGTATGGGAGAGGTTGCTGGTGAACAACATCATTTTTGCTGCGGTGGCTGTTTAAGCGTTTGTCAGGTTATCCATGAATCAGGCTTGGATAATTTTTATCAGCGTTTAAAAAAACGCGAATCCACCATTGCCCCCCCACCCGATGCGCCTATGGATATGGATCAATATGATTTGACTGAAGTCCAAGCTGAATTTGTACAAAGCCTTGCTGATGGCTCTCACAAAACGCAATTGATGATTGAAGGCATTCACTGTGCTGCCTGCGTATGGCTGATTGAAAAAGCACTCACGGGCATGGATGGCATTATACAGGCCGAAGTAAACTTAGTTCACCATCGTTTGGCGCTTCATTGGCAGCCTGAGAAGCTTGCTCTGGCCGATGTTATGCGACGTTTGGCAGCCTTGGGCTATGCTGCGATTCCATTTAATCTTGATAATGTTGAAGGGCATGCCCGACAACAAAATCGCAAGCTTCTTTTTCGCTTGGGTTTTGCTGGTTTTGGTGCAATGAATATGATGTGGATTTCCATTGCCCTCTATGCCGGTGCATTTTCAGGTATCAGTGATGAATATCGACACTTTTTCCATTGGGTCAGTTTTGCTATTGCAACACCTGTCTTATTTTATTCAGGTGGGCCTATCTTATATGCCGCTTGGCAAGGCTTGCGACAAGCTAGACTTGGTATGGATTTACCCATCGCCATTGGCGCTATCATCACTTATTCATATTCCGTCTGGCAAACGTGGATTGCAGGACAACACGTCTACTTTGATACCGTTGTCACCTTTTTATTTGTTATTCTCATTGGTCGTTATCTTGAGGCTTTGGCAAGACGCAATGCTTCATCCGCAACACTGCGCCTTCTGGAATTACAACCACGTATGGCAACCCGAATAAACAACGATGGTGAAGAGCGTGTATCTGTTCGGAAGTTACATATTGGGGATATCCTACGCATTCGACCAGGCGATAAAATTCCTGCCGATGGCTTAGTTATTGAAGGACATTCCCATGTCGATGAATCCATGTTAACGGGCGAATCCAAACCCATTCATAAAAACATCCATTGCAAGGTTATTGCCGGCACCGTCAATGGCGAAGCACCCTTATCCATGCAGGTTGAGAGACTGGGTTCTGAGACAATGCTTTCACGTATTATTCATTTGGTTGAGTCTGCTCAAGGCTCC
>JAUZQR010000110.1 GCA_030950865.1 Mariprofundaceae bacterium
TTCGATGCCAATGAAGTGCAGCTTTCAACCTTATTATCTATTAAAACAGGTGGTTGCCCTGAAGATTGCAAGTATTGCCCGCAATCCTCACGTTATAATACCGATGTTGAATCCGAATTATTGATGAAAAAAGAAGAAGTGATGAAAGCTGCACGTGCTGCCAAAGAGAAGGGTGCATCACGCTTTTGTATGGGCGCAGCTTGGCGTGAACCCAAAGGTCGAGCCTTTGATTTGGTGCTCGACATGATTCGTGAAGTCAAAGCGATGGATATGGAAGCATGTGCCACGCTTGGCATGTTGGATGAAGAACAAGCTAAGAAATTGAAAGATGCAGGCTTGGATTATTATAACCATAATTTAGATACAGATCCTGAATATTATAAAGAAATTATTTCCACACGCACCTATGAAGATCGCTTGGATACATTAAAGAATGTCCGTGCAGAAGGCATGAGTGTGTGTTGCGGGGGGATTGTCGGGATGGGTGAAGCCGTTAAAAATCGTGCGGGCATGATTGCACAATTGGCACGCATGAACCCGCATCCTGAATCTGTGCCGATTAATATGTTGGTGAAGGTGGAAGGCACACCGATGCAAGAGCTTGAAGATTTGGATAATTTTGATTTTATTCGCACCTTGGCGGTGGCGCGTATTACCATGCCAAGCTCGCATGTTCGTTTGTCTGCGGGTCGTGAAGTCATGTCGGAAGAAATGCAGTCATTGTGTTTTTTGGCTGGCGCAAATTCAATTTTTTATGGTGAAAAGCTTCTTACCACAGGCAATACAGAGGCAGATGAGGATAAAGCATTGTTTGCAAAACTTGGCATTCGTCCAGAAGAGCGCCCAACACCATCATCGCGTCGTGTGGCAAATGCTTAATTTATCTGTTTACTGAGGCCAGTAACTTAACCATAGAAATATAACCAAAGCCGTGCTGGTATCGCGTCCCCAAGCAATCCAGTGCCACCATTGTTGAGGTTCAGATTTAGTCTTCCATAAGGGATGAAGAGTATGTAATGCCCGTAAGGCAAATAACGTTGCTATGAACCAAACTGTGTCAGGGTTACGAATGACAAATGAAATCACAGAGCTTGCGACGATAATCCATATCGCGCTACCAATAATATGAGAGATATGGTGACGGTAGGATAAGATTGAATCGGCTACGATTGCTGCCATAAGCAGGGAGCAAGCAGCAATAAGCCAGTTTTGTTCAATGCTGATGCCAAAAGCAGGTGTAAAACCGAATAGTAAAAAAGCGGGCCATAAAAAAACAGGTAGGGCTAAGGCAAAGCTTACCCATATATAACCTTGTTTATGATAGTCCTGTATAGACTCGCTCATCAGTGAATGCTATGCCCTTCATCACTTTCATGATTTGGAACAGGGTCACCTGCAATGCTATAACTGCCATCTGCCCAGCGTCCTAGATCAATGGTTCGGCAACGTTCACAGCAAAATGGAAAATATTTATCTTGTCGTTTTACTTGGCTCTTGCAGTTAGGGCATGAAAATTCTTTTTTCATATAATCGGTACCAGCATCATGCGATAGGGAATATCCTCTTCAACAATTGTTTGAGGCTCCGCAGCTTTCCAAGCTTGAAAGCGCATGCGGATAGCCAAACGGTTGCCTGAAAATTCAGGGGTAATACCTTGCTCTACCCATTTGGAATCAAGTCCGATAATTAATAAACCATGTTGCTCATTACGCGGTGGCGTGATTTGGGCGCGCCCTTCTTCAGCTATTTTATCTGACCATGGCACAAAATCATTTAGCATGGCATCAATATGTGTGACTATGGCACATAACTCTTGCAATGATTCGCTAAAGGCATCTTGTAGGTTTAATGATTGCCAGAATATGGGTAATACTTGCGGGAAGTTAAGTTTATGAGCCAAGAAATCTTGTTTTTTGTTGGCGTTTACCCAAGCATTAAGGATTCCATCTTGATTCAAGAATGACAATATAGTGGGCATGCATTGGCGTATTGTTTGCTCATGCTCGGTAATAGCCTCGCAAGCTTTTGTGATTTGCTCACTAAAATCGGGGTGCTCCTGTGCCAGCTTATGCAGGTGTTCGCGGATGGATTTTAATAACGCCAGCAGTTCAGGAGTGGCGGGCTTACGCCCATGATCGCCAAGCAATGAGGTTTGAATATCTGTTGCGGCTTGTAGCCAACTGTATGGATTATTATGTTTTCGAGCATGTTCGAGGCATTGTAGTCCATCACGCAATGTAATGAATGCCTGTAGGCGCGGTGTTAAAGAAAAATAGAAACGGACAAGCGAACTCACATGATCTCCTTAAATTTTTTTACTGAATGCCAAAGCGTTTCAGCCAAGCATCAACATTGATTGTAATTTCTTCATAAATTTTACGGAAGTGCTCTTCATCTTTACCCATAGGGTCAGATATTTTTTTACCGCCATTGGGTTGAGAGAGTAAAAATATTTTGCCAATACTGGCGGGACGCATTTTGCTCAAATGCTGACGTTGCCCCATTTCCATAACCATAATCATGGCGGCTCGGTCAACATCGGGAGCCAGCAACGTCTGTGAAACATGGTTTTGCATATCTATGCCAAACTCTAACCCAATTTGTAACGCTGTACTGGGAACCTTACGCCCAGGCATGGCTAAAAGACCACGACTAAAGCATTCAGCCTCTATGTCTGCCTGTTCAAATCTTTGGCGCATATAATGTTCAGCAAAGGGGCTGCGACACATGTTTCCAGCACAAATCATCATGATAGGGGATGGTAACATCATGGCATAGGACTCCTGTTGCTTTCATTGCATGTCCAAAGCTCTTTTCCTGCACTTTCTTGATGAATGCGTTCCATCATAGTTTGGTGGGATTGCCTATCAACTTCGGAGATGCTTAATGCTTCACGTTGTAGAATTTTTGTTGTTTCCATTTTTTCATTGTGGGCGCGCTGTGTTTCTGGAAGCTGTATAATGCTCGATGCAGGCTGACTTTCAACATCCATGCTCAGTGAGAACTGGTTACCACCCGTCATCGCCAAATACATTTCAGCCAGTAATTCAGCATCCAGCAGTGCGCCATGCAGGGTTCGGTGTCCGCGCTCAATACCATGTCGGTCGCATAATGCATCCAATGTGTTGCGCTGATGAGGAAAACGTTTGCGTGCCATGAGAAGGGTATCAATAACTGGAAAATCACCGATATTGCTTAGTCCTGCATCTGCAAGTTCATGCATGATAAATGCTAAATCAAAAGGGGCGTTATGGATAACTAGGGTTGCGCCTTCAATAAACTTTAGAAATTCAGGAGCAATCTCGGCAAAGCTTGGTTCATGTTTAACTTTGGCATCATCAATGCCATGAATACGCACGACAACATTAGGAATAGAACGACCTGGATTGATATATTGGTGAAACTTACGTTCGGGCTGAATACAACGCTGACTAACCTCAATAGCGCCAATTTCCACCATGCGATCACCGCCTTGTGGTGATAGCCCCGTAGTTTCTGTATCCAACATAATTAAACGCATGTCGACAGTATAGGCAGGCATCTTTTTTTTCCAATGTTATATCGAAAATACACACCTTTTTCTGGCATATTGAGGTCTATTCTCATGCTGAATGTTAAATTATCTTTGACCTAAGGGCTTGTGTGCGCTTAAATCCCGCGCCATGAAGCTAATTACCTATCTCCCCAAAGTACTATCTATCGTTATTGCGATGCTATTAACAGGCTGTATGTCTGGAGACTCCAAAATGTTATGGGGCGTGGATGAAGGTGCAGGTAAAAATCAATCTCATGCACAAGTTAAGTCAGAATATCGTCCCGCTTTGGATGTGCCGCCAAGCCTGCGTGGTGAAGTAGAGGTTCCTGATGCAGGGGCGATTGCAGTTCAGGAAAGTGTGCCAGAGCGTTATAAGAAAGTTACTACGGGCAAGCAGGTCACATTGTATGCACGACTTTATGATGCTTCGATAGGGACTGTTTTTTCATCTGTTATTGATGCCATGGGGAGCTTGAGCTTGCCAGTGCAGAGTGTTGACTCTGCGAGCGGAACGGTCACCACCGATTGGGTTCGTACGGATTCCAACAATCCAAGTGTAAACTCATTGTTTAACGCTTTTGGTGGGGGCGGGCCACAGGCAATTCGTTATCGCTATGTAACACGTGTGTTGCGAGAGAAATCTGAAGAAGCAGTTAAGACACGTTTAGAAATTCGTACAATGGCACAAGTTTTCAACAGTGGTCATTGGGTCAATAAAAAGCTTACGCGTAAACGCGCAAACGAATTATTTTCACGTATTGAAGAGTTATTGGCGCAATAAACACATATAATTCTTTTAATTCACCTAGCAACTTTAAAACCTTGAAGATACAAGGGTTGAAGCTTATTTAATCTGGATTATAATACTCCGCATTAACATCATTGTGTTTTTAGTGAATGCAATGGTGCTTTTGGGACAGGTGAATATGCTTCGACTTACGCGGGTCACAGATTATGGAATTCTTTTGATGACTGAGCTTGCAAGGCTTGATGGTGATGCAAAAGATGCTCGATTGACAGCCAATGACCTTGCTTTATCAACGCGGGTTCCCGCTCCTACAGTAAGTAAAATTTTACAAAGTTTATTGCATGCGAACTTGCTAGGCTCGATG
>JAUZQR010000111.1 GCA_030950865.1 Mariprofundaceae bacterium
GTCAAGTTGTGCAGCAATGTGTTCGAGAGCAAGATGTGATGATTCGTATGGGAGAGCATGCATTCACAGTGTTTTTGCAGGGCTGTGCTGTAGAAAAAGGTGAGGAGATTGCCAACAAGATGGTGAAGGCATGTGCGGCTATTGATGCCTATGATGAACGTATTGGCATTAGTGTTGGGCTCTCATTTTCACCTGCGGATAAGGATAAAGTGGTGAAAGTATTGGTTTCAGAAGCCGATCAAGCCATGTATGTTGCCAAAGCTTTGGGTGGCTCGCGTGTGGAGATAGCCGCAGCCGATGACTAAAAGCCTCTAACGATGTTATTGCAGAATGCGGTTGATTGCTTTATCACAGAGCTTAGAGATATTCGCATGGCATCGCCGCATACGGTGTCAAATTATCAGCGGGACTTAAACACATTTATACAGCACTGCTCAGGTGGCATGAAGTTGGCTGAAGTTGTTCGCAGTGATGTGCAAGATTGGCTGATTGCAGGCCATGCGACTGGTTTATCACCCGCAACATTAGCTCGCAGATTATCGGCGTTGCGCTCGTTGTTTGATAGCAGTGTGCAAGCAGGTCGCTGTAAAAAAAATGTTGCCGCAGGTGTGATGGCTCCGAAACAATCCAAGCGTTTGCCCAAAGCATTACCACCAGAGCAAACAGAAAAGTTGATGCAGTCTACCGATAGTGATTCCGATTTGCGCGATGCTGCTTTGCTGGCTGTGATGTATGGTTGTGGTTTGCGCGTATCTGAAGTGGTGGGTTTAAATATTGAAGATGTAAATATCTGGGCGAAAGAGTTGCGTGTATTGGGTAAAGGCAAAAAGGAACGCATTGTGCCGATGCCGTCAGGTGTAGTGAATTTGATGAATGATTATATCACATCACGCCAATCGTTATCGCATGCAGTATTTCTCAATGTTCGAGGCTCTCGTTTGACCACCCGCAGTGTGCAACGCATGTTGAAAAAACGTGCTTTGGAAACGGGTGCTGATGTCTCGGTCACACCGCATAGGTTGCGCCATTCCTTTGCAACTCACTTGCTTGCAGGCGGCGTTGATTTACGAGCTATTCAAGAGTTGTTGGG
>JAUZQR010000112.1 GCA_030950865.1 Mariprofundaceae bacterium
AGACCACGCAATGTCGTTCCATATTGCCGCCAATAACGCACACGCAAAGCATTTGCCTCTGCATGTTTCATGTTCAATGCATGGCAAATAAATGCTGTCATTCGTTTATCCATACGTGAAAAAACACCATTATCTGCTGCATAAAGCGTATTGTCTAAATCGACAATAATCAGATCAATGGGCATAAAGCTTGCAATAGTTTATAAAATTAACGCTTATCCATCGGAACATAATTCTGTCCATTTTCACCTATATAAATTTGCATAGGCCGGAAAATACGACTGACACCCAACTGCTCTCGCCAATGCGCCAACCAACCAGATACACGCGCAACAGCAAAAATAGGCGTGAATAAATCTGTTGGAATACCTAACTTCCGATACACAATTCCCGAATAAAAATCGACATTCGGGCAAATACCCTTAGCACCCAGCGTGCTACGTGAAAGCTCTTCAATACGGCTAGCAATTTCATAAGTTGGGTCTTCACCCATTTCTTTGGTTAGCTCAACATAAAGCTCTTGCAAAAGCGTTGCGCGCGGATCTTTTGTTTTGTAAACACGGTGCCCCAAGCCAGCAATTTTTTCTTTTTTCTCTAACTTATCATGCAAGTAAGCTTCAGCACGATTCACATGTCCAATTTCATCGAGCATATGCAACACATCTTCATTGGCTCCACCATGCAAAGGACCAGAAAGTGAACCAATCGCTGCACTAATACAGGTATAAGGATCAGCCAATGTTGAAGCTGTTACAATCGTTGAAAATGTGCTGGCATTTAACGTGTGTTCAGCATGCACAATCATTGCCACATCCATAATACGTTCCATCAAAAGCGTTGGCTCATTACCCGTCAACATGTATAAAAAATTACCAGCATGGGATAAATCGTCACGTGGCGGAATTGGATCATCGCCCCGACGCATACGCGCATGAGCTGCTACCAAAGTCGGTAATTTGCCCACCAAATTTAAACACACAGTGCGCACATGTTCATCACTCAAGTGTCCATCTAAATTGTGTGGTAAAGGATAAAACATGCCCATCACGGCGACTGTTGTTTGCAAAGAATCCATGGGATGTGCGGACTCAGGGAAACACTTCATAATATCCCGTATGCGGAATTTAATGCGCCTATGATGATGCAACTCGTTGGTAAATTCAGCTAGTTCAGCTTCGCTTGGAAGGTGCCCGTAAATTAATAAAAATGACGTTTCTTCAAAGGAAGATTTCTCAGCCAGTTGCTCAATATCAATACCGCGATATTCCAAATGCCCAATACTTCCATCCACCGATGAAATCGCCGATTCTGTCACAGGGATTCCTGCCAAACCGGGTGAATAACACGCAATTTCCTGATTCTTTGCCATGATTTTCAATCTCCTAACATATAAACCAATATAACTCGGCACATTTTAACATGAAATACTGCCGTGCGCCTGTTTTATTCATGCAGTATCGTTCATGTTAGACAGGTATAGTATCTATTTATTACGCCGTATAATTGATTCACAGCACTCCAAACTTACTTCATATCAATATAATTATCAGCACCCCACACATTCCCTACCTCTGGACGCATAACCTGCTCACCTGAAGATAAACGAACGTGTTTTAAAATAGCTCCTATCAACCATGGGCGTTGAAGCATAAAAGGTTCAAAATCATGACGTGGTAAACGCAACAAATGGCAAGGCGTTCCCGATAACACTTTATAAGCCGCATGATGCCCACGCAATAAACCGCCAAGGTGAAAAAAGTCACCTGGCTGCACACTGCCAAGCAGACGTTCCTCTTCTTGGCTACAGTCCAGTAACAACAACACACCACTCTGAACCATATAAGCATGCGGATGATCTTCACCCTGCTCCATCAACGTTTGACCAGACCTTGTTATAGTATTTTCAAAAACAGATGTTAATCGTTTACGATCAGGTTCGTTGAATAGTTTGAATACTTGATGTCGTGATAATACATGTGCAACAAGTCTATGCCGAAATAAATAATCCATCATTTCATACAGTGATTTATCTTCCTGTAATAGTGCCCGAATCGTTTCGTAAGACAATTCAATCACTTCAACATGCGTTGCACAACACAATGTCGCAGCCCTGCGCATGCCTGTAAAGTACGCCAACTCGCCCATTAAACATGGACGACTCGGCGTTCCCTCTAATTTTGAAGTGGTCTGATGGGGCAAGACCGCATCGATGGTTCCTTTCTGCAATAGCCACATATGCCCAGCCATCTCATCTTGATGACACAAGACATCACCAGGCAATAATGAACGGCTATAGCCATGCTCAAACAAACGCGTTACAAATTTAGCTTCCGCTGCATCACGATTTGCATCAATAACAGGGTCATTTTCTGATTCCCCTACATCTGCCATCAACTCACGCAAGCGGGTCATACTCTCTTCGGCTAAATCTTGTTCGCCTGCCAAACTCGGTCTATGAACGCTGCTTCCCATCAATATCTTATAAGCTTGTAGTGCTTCGGTATAATCACCCGTTCGCTCGCAAGAATACGCATAACTCAACTGTACATCTGTATCATGTTTCCATGTTGGAGATTGCCATAATTCCGCGTATAATTTGCGCGCCATCTGAAAGTCGCCCTTGGCTGCAGCATCACGTGCCCGTTGAAATGTTTTTTGAAAATCCTTCATGCGACCCCCGCAAAGTTGCTACCTCTTAGTCTAGACGATTTTACGCAATTCGATATGCCTATCACTTTTCCATAAATAATCATCATTGGGACGCATCACCTGCAAATGCACAGGGCGGCGACAATAACGCAGTACAGCCTGAACAATCCAAGGTCGGCGCAATGAGAAAAGTTCAAAGGCTTCTCGTGATAAATGTAATAATCGCACGGGGGTCGCTGCAATCACACGGTATGGGCTTTTATAACCATGTAACAAGCCACCGATATGAATCATGTCTCCAGGCACAACACTGGTCAGTAAATTGCCATTTTCATCATCGAGTTCATCATCAGGTGGGCTATCAGCATCATGCAAAAAAAACAAACATCCCATTTGTAGTAAATAAGCACCATCATGCTCTTCATCAGCCTCGATTAGGCACTGCCCTGGCTCCAGTTCAACAACGTCCAAAGAGCGGCTTAAATTCAAACGATCCACCTCATTCACACGTTCAAAAATAGCGTGTTGGGCAAGCACAGGGTCTACCCAATGTTTGCGCAGAAGCCTTTCCATTGCACTTTGAAATGCCACATCATCACAGTCACGAATGCGCTTGGCAGGAATAGCGCATAAACGACATAAGCCCTCCGCATACACGGCGGCATAACGTCGTTGATCAGTAAATACCCCCAACTCCCCCACCAATACAAATTCACCCACTTTAGCACATAGTTTATCGGGTTCATCTTCAGTATAGTCAGGCATGTGTATCACCAATGTTCCCAACTTCAACAACCACAAAGTATCAGGCATATCACCCGCATCACACAACATATCACCAGCTAACAACTCAATATCTTTACCCATTTCCTGCAATGCTTCCATAAGTTGTTCTTTATCCAAGACTACAACTTCTTTCTTAACCTCAATATCTTCTTGCGCTACCGCCACAGGCTCAAGCAGTGCATCCACAGACTTCTGCAAGGCCTCAGCCGCCCCTAACTCACCTTCATCTGTATATTTTTTAATCACACCTTGATACAGACCGCACGCCTCATTCACATGCCCCAAATTCTCATGGCACCAAGCCAAGCGCAATTGGATGTCCAAATTATCTTTCATAGCATCACTATCAAGCACCTGCTGATACAAATCACACGCTTCCTTGTACTGCTCTTTATTGGCAGCCTTGCGGGCTTGGCGCATAATCACATGTACGTTCAAACACCGCCTCCCAGAGGGTGCACAGCATCAACCCATTGGTGCAAACGCACACGGCTCACATGCGTGTAAATTTCTGTTGTGGTGATATTTGCATGCCCTAACATCATTTGCACGCTACGCAAATCAGCGCCATGATTCAATAAATGTGTCGCAAATGCATGCCTCAAAACATGTGGTGACGGCAACGGTTTCAAGCCAATTTCCTCCGCATACTTTCGCATTCGCAACCAAAAATTCTGGCGGCTCATGGCTTTTCCAGCACGCCCGGGAAACACAAAAGCATTGGCAGCCTGCGGTCTCTGATGCAACCATCGGGACAGCCAAACTTCAGCCTCTTCTCCAAAAGGAATCAAGCGTTCTTTATCGCCCTTCCCCACCACGCGTAAGACACCAGCTTGCATATC
>JAUZQR010000113.1 GCA_030950865.1 Mariprofundaceae bacterium
CTGTAAGTTTGTTTGAACCAACGGAACGAGGTTTTGAGCGCACATTGAAAGAACGTAAGGATTGGTTGCAGGAACGGCGCAATCAACTGCGTAAGGAAACGAAGATATGAAACAGATGATAGCAGTGGCATTGGGTGGTGCTTGCGGTGCAATGATGCGTTTTTGGCTTGCTGCCGCAGTGCAACGTGCTGCTGGGGGAGCATTCCCATGGGGAACATTATTCGTCAATGTATTGGGCAGTTTTGTGCTTGGGTTCTTATTTATCTGGCTTATTGAACGAAGTACAGTCGGTGAATTGACACGTTTGGCTATTACGGTTGGATTTTTGGGCGCATTCACAACCTTTTCTACCTTCTCCGTTGAAACTGTGCGACTTATGCAGGAAGGTGCGATGACATGGGCGTTGGGCAATATATGTTTGCAAGTCTTGCTTTGCATTGGTGTGGCATGGTTGGGTATGCAACTGGCACGCGCGCTGTAGTTTGAATGAGGTTGTAGGTGACAGCATTTTGATGCTAGTTTGGCGAAAGTATTTTTATTTGAAGTGGGAAGGGTGGTATTATGAATATATACAGTTTTACTGGACGAATTGGGAAAGATTCAGAAACACGATTTACGCAAGGCGGCATGGCTATTTGCTCATTTTCTGTGGCAGTAGATTATGGTTTTGGTGAAAATAAAGGCACAAACTGGTTGCGTTGTTCACTATTTGGCAAGCGTGCTGAAGGGCAGTTGCCAAAATATTTAGTCAAGGGTACACAGGTTGCCATCAGTGGTGAATTACGCATTCGTGAATATGATGATAAAGATGGCAATAAACGCACCTCTGTTGAAGTGTCTGTGGATAAGTTGGATTTAATTGGTGGTCGCAATGAGCAACAGGGCGGCGGTGGTTATCAGCAACAGGGTGGACAGCAACAAGGCGGACAACAACAGCAGCAAGGTGGTGGCTTTCCAACACATGGTGGTGGTCAAAATAATCAGCCGAAACAAGCTAAAAATGACCCGTTTGCCGATAGCCCAGCTTTTAATGATGTGCCTGTTGATGATGATATACCATTTTGAGGTGTACCTTATAGCTTATCGTTAGTTATTTAGAAGTAACCCATTGGAAACAGTGGGTTATTTTTATTGGTACTAAAAAATATATGTGGAAATCAATTGTTTGCTTGTATTGATATTGATAATAGTTATCATTCTTTGTTATGGTGAGATTAACAGTACAAAGGCAAGCAATTCTCGATTTAATCAATCGTTCAAATCAACACTGGGATGCTGAAGAATTGGCACGGTGTTTGGGTGAAAATGGTGAACAACTCGGTATTGCCACAGTATATCGTGGCTTGGCGGCGTTGGAGAATGCGGGGCTAATTCAATCGATTCAATTAGCCGATAAAAAACGTTATGAACGTGCAGATAAGGGTCATCATGATCATCTTGTTTGTATCAAGTGTGGCGATATTGAAGAGTTTTGTGACAATAAAATTGAAAGTCGCCAACAGCAAGTTGCGCAAGATCGATCATTTCAAATGACGGGTCATCAATTATTAATTTTTGGCGTGTGTCAGTCGTGTTCAAATGATTCTCGGGAGAGTGAAACCCCATGATGTCTGCAATGATTATTGTATTTCGTGAAGTGTTGGAAATGTCGATTGTGTTGGGTGTATTATTAGCGGCTACGACAGGTTCAGTACAAAGCCGTAGATGGATAGGTTTTGGAACCTTGCTTGGGTTATTGGGTGCGGTTGTTGTGGCATTATTTATGGAGGAACTTGAATCATCCATGAGTGGTGATGGGGAGTATGTTTTTAATGCTATCGTACTAGGTCTAGCATCGTTTTTGATTGCTTGGACAGTGATTTGGATGGCAAAACATGGACGTGAAATGTCAGTGCGTATGCGGCAAGTTGGGCAATCCGTGGCGGATGGCGATTTACCAGGCACAGCTTTGTTTTTTGTTACTTTGGCAGCAGTGATGCGTGAAGGTTCTGAAGCAGTATTCTTTCTCTTTGGCGCAGCCCAATCAGCGCAACAAGATGGCTGGGGCATCGTGTGGGGTGGGGTTGTTGGACTATTCCTTGGTGCAATCGTTGGTTTTATTTTATACCGTGGTTTGGTGCGTATTCCTGTAAAACACATGTTTTTGGTGGTGGGTTGGCTGTTAATGCTGTTGGCAGCGGGTATGGCATCGCAGGCTGCTGCGAATTTAATCATAGTGGATATGTTACCTGCATTGGTAGATACACTGTGGGATAGCTCTGCACTGCTTTCTATGGAAAGTGTTTTGGGTGAATTCCTGCATGTTTTGATGGGTTATGATGATAGACCCAGTGCGATGCAGGTATTGGTATTTGTTGTTTTTTTAGTAAGCGTTCTGATAATAAAACACCGCAGTGAACATGTAAGCTAAATACTTGGAGAACAATCATGGCAAGACCGCTTAAAATGTTTATGCGTGGGAAAAGTGTGAGTGTGTTACAAGGTCTTTTGCGGAGTATGGGATATAACGTGGAAGATAGAGTAAGTATGTTTGGTGCATCCACGCGTGATGCAGTGAAAGCCTTTCAAAGGCAGCGAAGTTTAAAAGTTACAGGTCAGGTGGATGATGCTTTGTTGCAAATGATGCAGCAAGGGCAAACAGCTTCACCTGCACGTTGCAAGGCTAGTGTAGAAAATCATTCGGTTTCAGGTGTTGCATCGACGGTAGTGAACCAAGCACAGTTGGATGCTTTGCTTCGTTTATTGGTGCGTAAGGGCTTGTTGGATGAGCAAGAGTTAAAAGATGAAATGGAACGGGTGTTACCCATAAGTGTTACGCAGCCACCATTGGTCTGATAGTTATGAATGAGCATTGTTTACGAGTTGAATTTACATATCAATTACTCGAATCATTGCTGCAAGGCAAAAGCATCAATTTGATTGCTCCGCATGGGCAAGGTCGTCGCCGAACATTGCAAGATCTACGTAGCATACTGCCTGAAGCATGGCGTGTATTTCAGGTGGATATGCGTGATGTTGAAAAGCGCCAAATATCACTTTTACATGCGCTTCTTGAACAGAGAAAATATGAAAATATAACCAATATTCATGATTTTATGGCTGAAATGAATAAAACCTCAACTTATCATCTTGTAATTATCCATAATTTGGAGTTTCTAACGGATTTAAGTGTAATTTCTTGTTTGAATGATATGGAGAAATATCCGTATGTATCATTGTTATATGTATCAGAGAAAAGACAGCAAGAATTAGCGTTATTGGTGACTGATTATATATTGCCAGTGGTAACATCAAAGCAGCTCTTAGCAGAAATAAGGCGGCGCGATTTTCTTTTGAAAGACAAGGATAGAGTGTTATTGGTAGATTTTTTATTAGAGCAACCATCGCCATATAGTTTGCTTGATACACATTCGGAGGCATGGTTTAGCGATGGTTTGTGGAAATGAAATTTAGTTAAAAAGGATTGTTTCATGTTTAAATGGATTACAAAAAATATGGCAATACTGACGCTTGTTTCGGCAGTGGTAGCATATCTTTATCCAGCATTGTTTTTACCCGTAAAAGGTTATTTTCTTTGGTTGTTTGCGGCGACTATGTTTGCAGTGGGTCTGGTTTTACCACTTGACGAGGCGAAAGCAGCTTTAAAAGATCCGAAAAGCATTGTGATTGGTGTAATGAGTCAATATAGCATTATGCCACTGCTTGGTTTTGCCGCTGCAGGAATCGTTACATGGTTGGGTTTTCCTCCTGCATTGGCATTGGGATTTATTATTGTGGGTTGTGCGCCTGGGGCAATGGCATCGAATGTGATGACTTATTTGGCAGGTGGTGCGGTAGCATTTTCTATTGCTATGACGATGTTAGCTACCATGCTTTCACCATTGGTAACGCCAGCACTGATGCAATTATTGGGTGGCGTTTGGATGCCAATTCCATTTTGGCCGATGATGCAGACTATTTTTATGATTGTTGTTTTACCATTATTTATTGCGATGTTACTCAAGCCAAAAATGCATAAAATTCATGAGTATATTGAGCATAGTTCACCAGCGCTGGCTTCGCTCGCCATTATTATTATTTGTAGTTATGCCGTTGCTGCGAATCAGGAGCGCATCGCACAGCTATCGATGTGGATAGTGCTGATGGTGGTCATTGTGAATGCTTTGGGTTATGTCTTGGGCTGGTTGGTTGCGACGGTTTTCTCATTTAAGGCAAGTTATAAAGTGACTCTGATGATTGAAATTGGGATGCAAAATGCTGGTTTGGGTGTTGCATTGGCATTGGAGCATTTTGAACCGCAAACTGCGTTACCAGCGGCATTATTTGCGGTGTGGTGTATTGTTACCACGGCAGCATTGACGCATGTGATACGAAAAAAATAGATGGTTTAGTGTGCGTTCTCGCCTATGATTGCTCGTAGGTAAAATAAAAGTATATTTCCAAGTTTTGAAAGCATGTAAAAAAGAA
>JAUZQR010000114.1 GCA_030950865.1 Mariprofundaceae bacterium
AACACCCCGCCAATGGCGCAAACCCTGATAAGCATACGCGAACCTACAAAGACGGTGCAGTGATTGAATACGACAGCGCTGCACATCATTTAAAAGCCATTTTACCTAGCGGTTCAAGCACGGAACTTGTCAGCGACAGCATACATTTTAAAGGGCTGTTAACGCTTGATGGCGATTTTATCCACAACGGCAACGAAACCAAAAACGGCAACACCACGCAAACAGGCAATATCACATCAAGTGCGGCGATTGCATCCGTAAGCATGACTGCCAGCAGCGCAATCAACGGTGCAAGTGTGGCGGCTGGTTCGATTGATTTGGCAGCACACACGCATGGCGGCGTAGCAACTGGCTTGGGCAACACAGGAGCGGCGAAACCATGAACAAACACACAGGTAAACCTCACGCTTCTTGGATTGAAGCCTTGCGTCAATCCATCGAAGATATTTTAAGCACACCACTAGGCTCGCGTGTGATGTTGCGAAGCTATGGATCGCGCTTGTTTGATTTGACCGATGCACCCCTGAATCGAAACGGCGTAATGGATGTGATTGCTGCATCTGCCGAAGCCTTGGCGATATGGGAGAAGCGTTTGCAGCTATCAAGCGTCACTGTTTCAACACCCACTGCCGATGGGCGTATGACGGTTTCAATATCAGGCATTTACACCCCCAATGGTCAAATCGTATCGCTTGATGTCTTGGTGATATAATGCCGTTATCCAATGTAAATTTTGCCAGCCTTCCATCGCCCAATATTGTTGAGCCATTGGATTTTAACACGATCCTCAACAGCATGGTTGCCGATTTATTGCTGCGCGACCCGACTTTGAGTGATGTCAATATCGAATCATCGCCCATGCGCAAACTGCTTGAGGTTTGCGCATACCGTGAGTTAATCGTACGTCAGCGCGTCAATGATGGGGCGCATGGTGTGATGTTGGCATATGCCACTGCCAGCGACCTTGACCAAATTGGCGCGAATTATGGGGTTGTGCGCTTGCAACTTGCACCAGCCGATAACACCACCTTGCCGCCCACGCCTGCCGTGATGGAAGCGGATGATGTGTACCGTGAACGCATTCGTTTATCGCTTTATTCGCGCACGACGGCAGGTTCGGTCAATCAATACAAATACTTTGCAACATCTGCCAACACTGATGTGCTGGATGTGAGTATCACTAGCCCCACGGCTGGTGATGTGGTCATCACCGTGCTTTCACGCACTGGCGCAGGCGTGCCGACGCAAGCCGTGCTTGATGCCGTGATGTTAGCATGCAATGCAGATAATGTTCGCCCTTTAACAGATCATGTCATCGTGCAAGCAGCGGCGATAGTGAATTATACCGTTGCAGCATCATTGACCGTTTATCCCAACGGCGACCCTATCACCATTCAAGCCGCCGCATTAAAATCACTCACCGTCTATTGCGACAAACATCATGCGCTAGGGCATGACATTACCCAAGCTGGATTGATTGCTGCGCTCACGGTTGTTGGTGTGCAGAATGTTGCGCTTACAAGCCCTGCGGCGGATATTGTTGTTGATAATATTCATGCCAGCTATGCTATATCGAAAACCGTATCCATTTCAGGGACAGCCATCTAATGGTGACATCCATTCTACCGCCCAACGCCACACCGCTTGAGCTAAATCTTGAGCAAGCAACTGGCACAAGCATGGAAGCGATGCCCGTGGCTATTCGTGATTTGTACAATCCTGATACTTGCCCTGTAAATCTATTGCCTTGGCTGGCTTGGGCATGGGATGTAGAACAGTGGCAGTCTGATTGGGGAATCCCTATGCAGCGAGCGGTGATTAAAGCGAGCTGGCAAGTGCATAATCATATGGGTACAAAAGCCGCCTTGGTGCAAGCTTTGGAAGCATTGGGTTATGCGCCTGTACAAGTCACCGAGTTTGTAAACTTGCGCCATCGTGGCGCAAGCAGCTACAACGGCATACGAACTCATGTTGGGCAATCGCTGACTCATCAATTTGACGTATCACTAAACACCAATGGCGGAACACCGACTGCATCCCAATTACTAAAAATACGCAAAGCTATCGCTATATTCAAAAATGCACGAAGCCATTTAAGGAATATTTATTATGCGAGTCGCTGGTACAGCGGAGCAATTACACACAATGGCGCAGTAATGCGTGATGGAGGACTCATCCTTGGCTAATTTAACAGACCAACAAATTTTTGAAGCAGCAGTTTATGAACTGTCAACCACAGACCCCGTTATGGGCGGACCTGGTGGGGTGGACAATCGCCCACATCAGCAACTTGCCAACCGTACTGCGTGGCTGAAAGCATGGATAGATCAGCAAATCACTAATGGGCTTGTAGTTCCCTCGGATATTACTACCGCAATCAACACGCATCTTGCCGCAACCAATCCACATCCAACGTATACAACAGTTGCAGAAGTCAATGCGTTGATTGCAGCTTCTCCTGCGCCAACGGTAGTGGGGAAAGTTCTCCAAGTTGTCGGGAAGGCAATCACAACACAAGGTGTGCAAACGCTTCAGCCATTAGTTGATACACAAGTCGGGGCTGGTGTTGATTTCATCATGGATATTGTTCCAAAAGGCACTAATTCATCGTTTTTAGTTGAGTATCGATGGTTTGGTGAGATGGGCACTGCTAATACTGGTGCTTGGGATTGTGTGTTTAATGTCCAGAGAAATGGTGTAAGAGTTAATAATGCAGGGACTATAAACACTGGATTAAGCATGGCTACACAAACATATGGGATTTACTCAAATAACGCCTCAACTCCAGAAATTTTGCATTTAAAAACGCTTGATAAAACAGGCTCGACGACTGGTACATCGATACAATTTAAGTTAGTGGCAGCTTCGACATATACAACAGCTCAACCAATGTGGACAAATAGATGCTTTAATCCATCGCTAGCCGCTGATTTCGAACACGGTGTATCAGAAGTAATCATTACAGAAATAGCGGCGTAAGGATAATAATATGAAATTAAATGCTATTCAATCGCTATACAATAAAGCATGTCATCAAGATGAGAAAGGGAATGTGTTTATCAATGGCAAAAAACCTACAGCGATAGAATCCAAAGATATTGATAAAGAGGTATTGAGATTAACGCTTATTCAAGATAAGAGCGAGAAAGTCAAATCAATCTCTAAAGAATATCAGACATTGCTCGATGCAGGTGTTACATACAATGGTACGCTATTTCAATCTGATGCCAAGAGTGTTCAAACACTATCTGAAACATTAACAGCCATCGCAAATGGCTGGGCATTGCCCGTAGGGTTTGCATGGATTGATGCAGCCAATACGCCACACCCTGCAAGCGTTGCATTCTTGAAAGGTTTAAGTGCCGCATTAGCCGACCATAAAACAGCACTATTCACACGATTACAAGTGGCAAAGCAAGCGATTAAAACTGCGACAAGCAAAGCTGCCATTGATGCAGTCATTCTTTAAATGAACAGGCACTTGTTACTCAAGCGCATTCCGCTTGCAAGCAACGAACAACGCAATCAAATTCTAAGGAGAATAAACCATGCCAGCACCCTATTTGCACGGCGTTCAAGTCGTCTCGAAAGTTAACGCCACACGCCCTATTCGCAGCGTCAATACTGCCATTATTGGCATTGTCGGAACGGCACCCGATGCCGACCCTATCGCCTTTCCACTCAATACCCCTGTTCTCGTCGCAGGTGACCGATTACTTGCAGGAAAACTTGATACCACAGGCAATAAGCTAGGCACGTTGCCGCATTCGCTTGATGCTATTTTTAGTCAAATTGCACCTATTATGGTGGTGGTTCGCGTGGCTGAAGTGAAAACAGCGTTAGGAGTCCTTGATGTTGCATTAACGCAAGCCAATGTTATCGGCACGGTCACCGCTTCTGGACAATCCACAGGCATGCAAGCCTTGCTGACCGCTGAATCAGCTTTAGGCGTTCGCCCTCGTATTCTTGGCGCACCAGGGTGGACAAATGCCCAGACCGTCGCCACTGCGATGGACACGATTACCACAGCCTTACGCGGCTTTGCTTATTATGATTTGGCAAGTGCCGATGTACCTTCTGCCATCACCGCACGCGCCGCTTATGGCAATATGCGCTCCATGCTTTTGTTTCCAGGCTTTAATGTGTTTGACACCGCAACAGGCGCACTTATTGCGCAACCTGCCTCCGCAACTGCTATGGGTTTGCGTGCCAAGCTTGATAACGATGTCGGCTGGCACAAAACCTTATCAAATGCTGTGGTCAATGGCGTGAGCGGTTTAACCAAGCCGATTTCTTGGAGTCTTCAAGACCCTGCATCCCAAGCCAACCTATTAAACAGTAAGGATATTACCACCATGATTCAAAAAGGTGGTTATCGTTTTTGGGGTTCGCGAACGCCAAGTGTCGACCCTGTGTATGCGTTTGAAAGCGCAGTTCGCACGGGCGATGTGTTAGCAGATTCGATTGCTGAAGCACATTTGTGGGCCATGGATAAACCGATGAGCAAGCAGTTGTTTGATGATATTGTGGAAGGGGTCAATGCCAAGTTCCGCGAGCTAAAAGCCATGGGTTATATTGTGGATGCTAAAGCATGGTTAAACCCTGATTTAAACACGGTGACTACGCTTGCCGCAGGCAAACTTTGGGTGGATTATGATTACACCCCAGTTCCACCGCTGGAACAGCTTGGATTCAATGCGACCATCACCAACCAATATTTAATTGAATTGATTAAATAAACCATCCAATCGCTGACTTCTAAAATAAGGCGGCGATGAGCTAAAAAAGAGGAGCATAGAGCATGAAAAAGACATACAAAGCCCTGCAAGCGGTTTATATCAATCACCAAGAGTTAAGCGCTGGCGATACAATCGTTTTGCATGAATGCGCAGCACAATTTCACATTGCTGATGGAACGCTGCAAGAAGTTGCACAAAAGCAAGCAGCCAAGTCTGCCCAAAAAGGAGCATAAACCATGATTGCAGCTATTCTAAAAGATTTTAATTTATTCGTAGATGGTTTTGGGTTCTTAGGTAAAGCTGAAGAAATCAACACCCCAAAATTAACCCTCAAAACAGAAGAATTTCGCGCTGGTGGCATGGACGCACCACTCGAAGCCGACATGGGCATGGAAAAGCTGGAGTCTGATTTTAGCTTGATTGAATATGATCCACATACGCTTGGTTTGTTTGGCGTTCAAATCGGCGCAGCATCTTCATTCACGGCGCGCGGTTCAATGACCAATCCAAGCACTGGGGTCGCCGCTCCGATTGCAGTCACCATGCGAGGACGCATCAAAGAATTAGATATGGGCACTTGGAAGCCTGGCGAATCCGCTAAACTGAAATGCCAACTGATGCTTAATTATTACCGTTTAAACATGGGCGGGGTGGATATTATTGAAATTGACGTGCAAGGCATGAAGCGCATCATCAATGGCGTGGATCAACTGGCATTAACACGCGCAAACTTGGGGATTGTATAAATGACAACCATTCATCTGAAATACCCCATCAAAAGCAATGGCATTGAAATTCAATCGGTCACGCTGCGCCGCATTACTGTCGGCGACTTGGAAGCGGTAAGTCATGAATCAAGCGAGGTGGGAAAAAGCCTTAAGCTTGTTTCTATGCTTGGCGAACTATCCCCAGAAGATGTTCGTAAAATTGATGCTAGCGATTTCAACAAGTTCAATGAAGCGGTAAGCGATTTTTTAGAATAACAGTGGATATGCCGCGCGCAATCATTGCGCAGTTGGGCGTGGCGTTTCACTGGCAACCATCGGAGATAAGGGCATTAGCGCTAGATGATGCGTTAGCGTTTATCGATGAAGCATTAAAGATGGGCGTGTTGGAAAAGACTTAGTAAGGGCTGTAGTCGTCTGATTGATCGGATTCTGCACCGTTTAGCGTGCTGAATGTCAAACCAACAACCGCCCACACGGGGAGGAACAGGATAATGGCAATAATCCAAGCCCCTGCGCTTAATGGATCGTGTATGAGTATGTACACAGGCAAGATGAGTGCGATATAAAACGCATAGCGTTGTTTGAATGGTTCCATAATTATCAATTTAATGAAGGAGTGCTGAAATGTCAAATATGAATATGTCAATTACAGTTGCAGCGATTGATAAATTCAGCGCACCTGCCAAGAAAATCGCCGCATTATCCAAGGGGATGACCCATGCTTTGGAAAAAAGCTCCAAGGTCTTAGGCGAGTCTGAAAAATCGAAAGCCGCAATTGAACATTATCGCAAGCTTGGCGAAAACATTCGTAAAAGCAGCCAAGCCATGCGCAATGCCCAAGCAAAAACGAAAGAATTAGCGCGTGCTATTGCCAAAACCAGCAGCCCGACAAGGGAGATGGTGGGAGAGTTTGAACAAGCCAAACGCACCACATCGCAACTATCGCAAAAATACAAAGGGCAAGTTGAAAAGCTTCGCAGCTTGCGCAGTGAATTGAAAAAAGCAGGCATTGACACAAAACGTTTGTCGAGCGAGCAAAAACGATTAAGCCAAAGCATTGAGCAAGTTACCAAGAAGATGTCGTTGCAGGCATTAAAAGAACACAAAATCAATGCTATCAATAACAAACGGGACCATACCTATCAACGTGCTGCAAATTTAACATTTATTGGCGATGCTATAGGACGTGTGGGATCTGGAGTAACAGGCGCATTCTCAGCACCCATTGAACGTGCGCGTGGCGTGGCTCGCAGCCGGGGTGAATTGCAATCACTGGATATGGGAAAGGGTGAAATTGATGCTGTTATTCAATCGGCGCATCTGATGGGAAAAACATTCGCTGGTATTGATACTGCGTCATTTGTAACGGCTGCTTACGACATTAAATCAGGCATATCAAATCTTACAGGCGATGGCGTAGCGAAAATGACAGCCTTAGCTGCCATGACAGCCAAAGCCACTAAATCAGATACCGCAGGCATGACAAGCCTCTTTGCGACTGGTTACGGTGTGTTCAAAAAAAGCTTGTTTGCAGGCATTGCGGATAGCGACTTCGGGGCAAAATTTTCAGCAGGCTTGGCAAGTTCGGTAAAACAATTTAAAACCGACGGCGCAAAAATGCAGCAGGCTATTGAGTCGATGGGGTCGGGACTAGCTGCGGCTGGTATGCCATTGCAAGACCAACTTACAGCATTAGGGATGTTGCAACAGAAGATGTCAGCAGGCGAATCAGGAACTGCCATAAAGGCGTTGGGCGCAAAAGCAGCGCAGGCACAAGCTTATTTTAATAAAATGGGTATCGCTATCAACACGCTCGATAGCAAAGGAAATGTCATAGCAATTCCTGATATGCTCAAACAAGCAAAAGCGGCTTTTGGTTCACAATACACATCAAAAGTTGGCAGCGTCATGTTAAAAGCCTTTGGTTCGGAAGAAGCCGTAAAAGTGTTTGAGGGGCTATGGGGGCAATCTGGCGATTTTGTGAAGAACAGCGCTGCGGTTAGCGAAGCGATGGCGAAAGGTGAGATGTATACACGCGCTATGGCTAAGAATATGGATAGCAATGCCGATGCACGCTTACGGATTTTGTCACAGCGTTGGAGCTTGCTTAGTGAAAAACTGGGCACGGCTATGTTGCCAGTGCTGGAGCGCATGATCCCAGCCATTGAGTGGGTATCGAATGCCATTACAAGTTTTATTGAACGATTCCCTACTGCGTCCACTGCAATTCTATCCGTGGTTGGTGTGATTGGCGGCATAGCCTTGGCACTTGCGCCAGTTATTGCCGCTGTGGCTGCGTTGACTGCGGCTTTAGCGTTTCTGCGTGCAGGTTTAGCTAAAACACGGGTACAAGCGGAGATCTCATCACTTGGTGGCGGAGGGGCTGGCGGAAAGGGGGGCAAGCTCGGAAAAATAGGTAAGTTCTTAAAAGGAAAAGCGGGCATGATTGGTGCGGCACTCACCGCCGCATCCATCGGTTCAACTTTGCTTGGCGATAGCCAAACAAAAGCGCGCGATGTCACCAAAGACGTAGGTATGTTTGCAGGCGGAACGGCTGGATGGATGGGCGGTGCTGCGTCTGGATCTGCTCTTGGTGAAATGATTTTCCCATTAGGTGGCGGCATACCGGGCGCACTCATTGGTGGGCTGCTTGGGTCAATGGCTGGTGCAAGTGCAGGCAACTATGCAGGCACGAAAGTTGCCGACTTAACGGGCATGAAAAAAGCAGGCGGCGGCGCAATCCAGCAAGATAACCGTGCCACCTATGTCACCCATGTTCAAGTGAACGGTGGTGACCCACAAGAAGTAAAAGCGGCGATTGAACAAGTCTTGACTGAAAAAGAGCGCAACCATGCCACTGCCATAAGCGGTGCGTTGTTTGATTTACAAGGGGCGTATTGATGGCGATTAGCAATGAAGTCATGATGAAAATCGGGGCATTTAAATTCGCAGCGGATGCGGCGGCTTATCAAAGCTTGAAGCGTGTTTCTGAATATGTTTGGAAACCACAAGCGCGGTTAGGACGCAATCCAGCGATGCAGTATCTTGGCAAGGGCGGCGAAAGTATCGAGTTATCAGGCGTGATTTATCCAGCCGAATTTCACACAGCCATAGACCAAGTGGCAGCTATGCGAAAAGAAGCTGCCAAAGGCAACCCTTTGTTGCTTATTTCTGCCAAAGGCATGCAAGGTCAAATCTTGGGCTTATGGGTGATTAAAAAAATTGAAGAAACTGGCACGTTGTTTCTTGCAGGGGGTAGCCCTCGAAAAATCGAGTTTCGCATGAGCCTGCAGTTTCATGGGGGCGATGTATGATTCAATATCGAACCAAACGCGGCGACATGCTTGATGATATTTGTTTTAAAACATATCAGCGCGAATCAGCTATCATCGATGTGTTGAACGCTAACCCCCGCCTTGCCACACTTGGGTCAGTGTACCAAGCTGGGGTTATTATAAACTTACCATTGCTACCAGCCACTACGAAAAAAGCGCAATCCATCGCGCTGTGGTCGTAAAGTGACACCTGATTTCACTATTGCTGCCGACGACATTGATGCGACTGCTACCATTCGTGACAGACTGATTAGCATGACAATCACAGATAATGCAGGCAATTTATCCGACAGTTTACAGCTTGTGCTTGATGACCGTGATCACGCCATTGCATTGCCACGGACAGGTGCAGAATTATCCATTTCGTTGGGGTATAAGGAAACTGGGTTGGTTGACATGGGCAAGTGGACGGTCGATAGCATTGAAATGATGTCGTCACCACAAACGATGACGATTTCAGCTCATGCCGCAAATTTATCAAGTACTGCAACAAAAAGTGGCAAAGCCAATACATTGCGCGAACCAAAAACACGCGCTTGGGATAATATATCTATTGCCGATATTGTGATTTCCATTGCTGAAACGCACGGCTACACGCCGCGTGTGGCTGCAAAATATGCCACAGGCTCGCCACCTATGATTGGCGCACCAGTGCAGCATATTGACCAACACAACGAGTCCGACCTTAATTTTTTAACACGTATTGCAAAACAATATGGTGCAGTGTGTAAACCTATCCGTGACTTCTTGATTTTTGTCGAGAAAAACACGCCGCTATCGGTCACAGGGCGCGTGCTTGATGGGGTTAATCTCACGCCAAAGCTTGTGAGTAATTGGCGTGTATCCATCCATGAGCGCGGAAAATATGTCGCGGCTACTGCGTATTATCACGATACTGCCACAGCAAGCCGCCTGCAAGTGCGTGTCGGAAGTGTTGCAGGTTCTCCAATAACTACAGTCATAGGAACATGCGCGGATAAGCAAGCGGCGATAGCAGCAGCCGACGCAAGATTAAAAGCGGTCAATCGTGTCACAAGCTTACATGCATCGATGCAGGGCAACGCATTACTAGCATCAGGCACGCCGATTTCATTAAGCGGATTTAGACAAGGGGCGGATATGACATACACAGCAGAAACAGTCACCCACACATTGAACAAGCAGGGCTTTGTGACCAAGTTGGATGGCAAGGCATGAACGATAGACTGAAATTAGAACATATCCCACCTGCAAAGTGAATCACGCCACATGGTTTAGTGTTTCAAACCATGTGGCGTGCGGTTTCAAACCATGTGGCGTGCTACACTGATGATAGTGGCATACCGCTTGAATCAATAGTTTCTAAGCTGCCTGTGCGGCAGTGAACATGCGGTTGTACTCAGGCGGACACTATTCAATTTTCTAAGCTTCCTGTGCGGCAGTGAACTTACTTTCTCGCAGATTTCCGCTC
>JAUZQR010000115.1 GCA_030950865.1 Mariprofundaceae bacterium
AAAGAGGCTGTGGAATTATTTAAAGAACATCAAAAATCCATCACCTTGATTCTTATGGACATCACCATGCCAGTCATGAGCGGTGTTACTGCAGCCAAACAAATTCGGGCCATACAATCCGATGCACACATTATTTTTGTCACAGGTTATGATCGAGATGACACATTGAATGGTGCGCAACTTCCTGATGCCAATGAGTTGATTCTTGAAAAACCATATACGATGAGCAAACTAAATACTGTCATTCAACAACAGCTTCGAATCACTTAATGATGAATAATGCGAGATAAAAAGTCTGTAGCTTGCACCCTCAAAGATAAAACGTAACATGCCATGCTTGGCAGTTAATGAGCGAGGGAGGCATGCATGACACTTGAGGGACTTTTACAGGCAGTAAAACAAAGCAAAAACATGCAAGGTGAAGACTTTTCAGGTTTAGACCTTTCTAATCAGGATTTTAGCCAAGCTAATTTTTCCAACTGCAACTTCAAGAGTGCAAACCTTCGCAATAGCAATTTAAGCCGAGCAACATTACGTGAATGTGATTTTTCTAAGGCTGATTTACGTGGTGCTGATTTAAGCAACACAGACCTTTTTAATGCCGATATGACTGGTGCAAAGCTTCGTCGTGCGAATTTAACCAACTCCAATAGGATTGGTGCAAAAATTCGCAAGTGGGCACTCAAAGGTGCATATATCGCTGGCGCAACTGCATACGTCGATTAAGGAAGTTTCAAAAATATGAATACTGTACAAGCTTTGCCTGGCGTATTTCCACTGCATGTGGATAAGAACTTTTTAGCTGAAAGCGAGTGGGTAATTTTTAAATTACTCTGTCGTCCTGTCGAATCGTTTCCTGATAACACTGCTGAAGAACTTTCGTTCGCTACAGGCAATCAAGTCTCAACAGAGCGCTGCGATGAATTGATTCGCATTGTGCAAATCAACAAGCTTTCGGGCTTGGGAAGTTGGATTGCACGCCTATTGGCTGAAGTAGGATTTAATGAAGCTGCTGTGCGTACAGACAATGCTGCTGACATCATGCAAGCAGTCAATGACAAAGCAGGCTATGCTATTTGCAATGAAGCGACGGTACATGCCTTACACAGCTTACAAAAACAATGGAAAGGCGAAGTACAATAAATACTTCCCATAAAGGATAAGAGTTAAACCCATGATAGAACGTATTCTCATTACTGGTGGCGCTGGTTTTATCGGCTCCAATATCGCAGCAACATTAAGTCAACGCCCTAACACAGAAGTGGTGGTGGTAGATGATTTTTCCTCAGGTGATTGGCGCAACCTTATTCATGTTGACTGTGAAGTTCGGGCTGCTGAGTGCGATGATTCAGGTGTATTGCAGGAAATCGCTGACGGGCGTTATACAGCTATTTACCACGAGGCAGCTATTACCGATACAACGGTGATGGATCAACGCCTGATGGTAGAAGTCAACACCAATGCTTTTGTTAAAATTCTCGAAGCCAGCTGTAAATCAGATACCCGTGTCATTTACGCATCATCGGCTGGCACCTATGGCAACTCTGCTGCACCAAACAGTATTGGTTCGGGCGAAGAGCCGGAAAATATTTATGGCTTTTCTAAGTTACTTATGGATCGTATTGCCAAACGTTGGTATGACAAACATAAAGCACCAATTATTGGGCTGCGCTACTTCAATGTCTACGGCTGCGGCGAGCACCATAAAAATGAGCGTGATGGCAATAAAACGGCATCCATGATGTTACAAATGTATGATAAAGCAAAAGCAGGTGAACAGTTACGTTTGTTTAAATACGGTGAGCAAATGCGCGATTTTGTGTATATCCGCGATGTTGTTGAAGCCAATATTGCAGGGCTAACTGCAACCCAATCTGGCGTATGCAATGTCGGCTCAGGAAAAGCTAGGACATTCAATGATATTGTTGAAAGCCTCGGTATTGCATTGGGCAC
>JAUZQR010000116.1 GCA_030950865.1 Mariprofundaceae bacterium
ATTAACTTTTGCTATTTTCACTGGTCTAAACCTTTTATTTTAAATGGTGTTTTACCGTTTGCTGCAAGCTCCCAATCTGCGAGCAAATCTTCTTGATGAATTTCAATCCATGCAACTACAAGCTTTTCTTTTTTTGATGGAATTTCTCCTGCAAGCAATTCTCCATCAGGAATTGAATATACTCCTGTTTCTCCTTGGTAGTCCACATGAATATGAGGAAGATTATGCTTGTCAGTATCTTTAAAAAACATTCGTATCAAAATGCCGTAAAACATAGAAATTGTCGGCACACTCATTCTCCTTTTATTTTACACATAACGCAGAGCCGCGCGAGCGGTTCTGCGCCAACATCATACATCAGAACTGATGTTTTTGTTATGTTTGGGTTACCTCGGAATTCGATTTCTCCAGCGCTTTCCGTTCCTTCCTTTCTAATTTTTTTGATGCTTTATCTTTTACAGCCTCCTCAATAGATTTCACATCATCTGGTTTAGTTTTTTAAAATGTTTGAAATAAATATCTTCAATAAATTCTGACAGCGGAAGTTTCCATGACTGTTGCTTTGAAGGCTGGAGACTACCAAATTTCTTGGGATTTAGACCAAGTTCTCTTGCCATTTGTATTTGAGCGTGAGACAAATTAAATTTCTTTCTCGCATCTATCCACGGCTGTAATTTGCTAGGAATAAAGTTTTTCTTCGGCACTAGTTATTTTCTTCTAAATAAAACTGGTAGCTTCTCCAAAATCCATATCATATATATCTATTGCATCGTCTTCAGTAAACATAATGTCGAATTCATTTTCAATATCATAAATTTGGTTACATTCAAATATTTGATCTGGTGGGTTAGAGGTAGACCACATGCAACACATCTGATTTGTATCCGAGTGTTTAAAGCGCTTAACATGCTTTTTATAAATAGTGTAAAACCTTTCTTCGATATTTTTCTGAACTTTATTCATATTTCCTTGCCATTTTCATTGATAACCGCCCATCATGTTCAATGGACTAAATTTATTCCACTGTTACACATAACGCCCCGCATAACTGGAATTTTGTGGCGCGCAGCAGAGCAAAATGTCCGAGTTAATGCGATTGTTAGCCATTTTTTACCCTAGATTTGCGTAATGAAGCAATGTGAAAATAACCGCCACCATAAGACCTGCCTAACCACAGAAACAAAATGCACGCGCCAAAACTTAACAGCAATAAAATTGTATAAAATGGATTGATAGATTTTTCAAAGCTAAACTCAGGCAATGAATAAACCAACAAGCAAACCCACAACAAAAAGACGTAGAGGCTAATAACTTGATTGATTTTTGAAACAGAAATTGAGGAAGGGCCTGTAATTAAATGTATTACTTTTTCATCCCACTTTTCCATCTTATTACGTGACATGACAATTTTGTATAGTGGTCCTGTAACCTTATCTTCAAGTACATCTACATGTTTTTCCCAGTTCTCCTGCCAGAACTTGCTACCCCGATTTACTAGCACCCAGCCAAAAGAAAAGACTGTACCTAGACAAGCTAAAATAACAGCTAGATCTTGTTTGTTTTCTGCCGTTGATGCTTGCACAGCTAGAAAGCCAGCCATTGTTGCGCCAATAAAAGTCCAGAAGTAAGTCGCTCTTTTCCAATACAGCTCAATTTCAAATTTTCTTATGTCGAGTGCATGCTTTAATGCTTCTGTTTCTTTTCCTTTGAAAGCAGAATCATACTCTTCAGGTGAAATCTTTTTGGTAGTAGTTTCTTCAGTCATTTTTATATGGCTAACGCAGAGCCGCGCGAGCGGTTCTGCGCCAACGCCCTAAATGAGGGGCTGGAGCGAAGCGGAAGTCCCTCTCTATTTGGCTGGTTAGGCGATATGCTCACGTAAAAACTCAGGGGCAAAGTCAGCACCATTACTCCATGATAGGGTATGTCCTTTTAAGGTAAATGATTTAAAGAATGTTATATCTTTTAAAGGTTCAAATACTTCACCGTATAGTTCAGTTACTAAATCAACCTCGCCTGTAGCACCATCATTAAAAATTAGCCAAACTCTATACTCACCAATATATTTTGCGTCTTCAACATGTGTGAACATTTTAATTACTCCAATGGTTCTATTTTTGAAAGTGATTTCCTTTCCATTGCGGCTTACCAGTTAGTCATAAGCTCGTGTTTATGTAAAACATACCAATCAAGAACTGCATTTAATGCTCTTCTCGGGAACCTTCCAGTTACAACACCTGTTTCAATATCCACTGTTATTTCGTATTCACCATACTCTGCATGAAAATGTGCAGGATAGTGTTCTCGAATATACATCCGAATCACTATACCAAGAAAACGGCTAATTTCGGGCATAATTTTTCCTCTATTAAACTAATTTACATTAACCGCCCCCAAATAGAGGGCGGTTGTTTTTTTAATTGCAGTTATTCTTAACAGCTTCATACATATTATCGTATATTGTACCACCAACAAAATATTTATTAATACTTGGGTTTTCGATTACAGAAATTATCCTTCCACTATCACACCTTACATAGTGATGAAGGTCAGAACCTGAACTCTCTGTTTTCACTACACTCCAAGCCATTGCTAATGTTGAAAAAGTTAAAGCTACAATTATACTTGCGATAATTAATAATTAATATCAATTTTTTCATTTTATCATCTCCTTTTGCACATTTACAACAAGAAGTTAAACGCAGGCTGTGCTTTCACCATTGCCTAACGACCCAAATCAGCGGCGCGGTTTTGATAAATTGTTTATACCTCTCCCTTAGTGTTCTTTTAGCTCCAATACCATAAG
>JAUZQR010000117.1 GCA_030950865.1 Mariprofundaceae bacterium
ATCAACAATTGTTGGAAACGTGTACTTAACCATGCGTGCAACTGCACTTCATTGACCTTTTGATCGCGCAACAAACGCAATACCAAACGCACCGCAGTTTTATCTTTCATGGCAACGGCATGCACCCACATATCCAAATCATCAGGGGCGCGTTCGCCCAAAAGTGTTGTCATAACCTGCTGATTTAAAGGCTCACCTTTACCACCATCATAAAGCTGCAGTCGTTCAATCCACTGCCTTGCTGCCAAACGCATACCACACAGTTGCTCGGCAACCATGGTCAAAACATTTTCATCCACCATTAAGCCTGTTTTTTGCACTTCCGTTTGCAACCACTGTTGAAATGCTCGCACATCGGGCTGTTTAAATTCGCAATGTGCCACACTTGATAATGCCTGTATCTTTTTATGCAGGGCTTTTTTCCATGCAATTTCAGGCGCACAAATAATCAATCGATTCGATGCTTCGACAGATGCAGCCAGTTTTAATAAATATTCTGTTTGTTTGGGCGTCGCTGATTCGGCATTGCGCACCAAAGCATAACATACAGTGCTTCCAAACAGACCTTGGTTGCGGCTTTCTTCTTCAAAACGTGCCAGTTCAGACACATCAAGGCGCAAACGCACAGCCGCTGCATCACCTGCTGCCAATAAAGCATCCGCAGCTTCATTAAGGGCATCACGATCTTCACCACTAAGGTAATAACAGCCATGTTCAAGCTGTGATAACTGCGATGGAGGCACTTTCACGCTAAACTAAAAACCTGAACGAAGGCGACCCAATGCTTTTTGCGCCCATTCATCACGCAAAGCCTCAGAGACCCGTTCTTTATGCGCTTCAATCGCTACTGCGCCGCCAGTCACAAACACATCGCCCGAAACACTTATAACTTCTGATACCCACAGCTCTTTGCCCGATTGCAAAACACGCAGTGATGCCGAAACAGTCACTCTATATTGATTGGCAATACCCGACGCATCAAAGGCAGATGCAGACATGGTTTCAGAGGCTTTTTCCATGCGTACTTCAACTGCATCATCCGTTGCTTCATCCGCACGAACAACAGGCACATCACTTGATTGTTTTAACTTTTGACGAAATAAGCGTAATAATTTTCCAGCACTCCCGACAACCACGACTTGCGTAGCATCTTCGGGAATCACGCCAGAATCACCGCCCTGCCCCACCAAATGATAACCACATGCGCTCAGAGTCAGCGCAAACATCAATGTTATAAATAAGCCCCTCATGCTGGACGCACCACAATATTGAGTAAACGACCTTTCACCAAAATTACTTTGACAATAGCCATACCTTCAAGCCATTTTGCGACAGCACTATCAGCTTTCGCCAAAGCCAATGCATCATCTTGGTTAACATCTTTAGAAACCATAATTTCACCACGCTTTTTACCCTGAATTTGCACCACCAAGGCAATCTCATCTTGCACCAAGGCTGCCGCATCCACTTCTGGCCAGCTCATCATTACGGCATCTTTCTCAAAGCCCAATACTTCTCCACACTCACAAGAAAAATGCGGTACAAATGGGCTCAACATCGTCACCAATGCTTGCAAACCTTCCACAAAAGCAGCTTTGCCTGACTCACCTTGTATGTCAAAGGACTGCAATGCATTCGCCAATTCCATTTGTGCTGCAATGGCAACATTAAAAGCAAAACCATGCTCAAAAGCACGCGTTACCTTTTCAATCGTGATATGAATCGTGCGACGTAAATCTTTGACCGATTTTTCACCATCTTCACCTACCGCGTCAGCATTCAACTTCTCAAACAAACGCCACACACGATTCAAGAAACGGTGCGCACCTTCCACCCCTGAATCTTCCCACTCCAAGTCTTTTTCAGGTGGTGCTGCGAATAGGGTAAACAAACGAGCTGTATCACAACCATAACGTTCAATAATCGCACTCGGGTCAACCGTATTACCCTTAGATTTGGACATTTTTGTACCATCCATCAACACCATACCTTGTGTTAATAGGTTCTTAAATGGTTCTGAGCCGACCTTCTCACCATCAAACAAACCCATATCACGCATGAGTTTATGATAAAAACGTGCATACAACAAATGCAATACAGCATGTTCCACACCACCAATATATTGATCCACAGGTGCCCAACGTTGCATATCTTCTGCATCCACCATCGCTGTTTCACTGCGTGCTGAAATATAACGATTCATATACCACGATGATTCCATAAAGGTGTCAAAGGTATCAGCTTCACGTTGCGCAGCTTTGCCACACTGCGGGCAATCAACATTCAAAAATGCTTCACATTCAGCCAAGGGTGAAGAGCCACCTGTTGGCTGTAAATTTTCAGGCAATACCACTGGCAAATCTTTTTCAGGTACAGCAACTGCACCACAATCATCACAATGAATCACTGGAATTGGTGTACCCCAATAGCGTTGCCTCGAAACCAACCAATCTCTCAAACGATATTGAATGCGTTCTTCACCTTTATCATGAGAGTCCAACCAATGCGTTATGGTCTTTTTAGCTTTGCCTGATTTTAAGCCATCAAACTCACCTGAGTTTATCAACACACCTGCATCGGTATATGCCGCTTCACTCACATCTGCATCGCCTGCGGCATTGGTGATAACCTGCTTGATATTCAAATTATATTTTTTTGCAAAATCATAATCACGATCATCATGGGCTGGCACACTCATCACAGCACCCGTGCCGTACCCCATCAATACAAAGTTCGCCACCCATACAGGCACAGCTTCACCTGTAATCGGATGAATCGCATTCACACCCAATGCCATGCCCTTCTTTTCCATCGTTGCCACATCGGCTTCTTTGGTTGAAATTGTAGAACATTCTTTAAGGAAAACTGCTAGTTCAGTATTGTTTTCAGCCGCTTTCACTGCCAATGGATGTGCTGCTGCCACAGCCATATAAGTCACACCCATCAAGGTATCAGGGCGGGTGGTGAATATATCCAATACTTCATCAGAATTTTCTACGCTGAACGAGACCTCTGCGCCAGACGATTTACCAATCCAGTTACGCTGCATACCCACTACTTTTTCAGGCCAGCCAGACAATTGATCCAAGTCATCAAGCAATTGTTCAGCATAATCCGTAATTTTAATAAACCATTGTTTTAAATTCTTTTTCACCACAGGCGTATCACAACGCCAACATGCGCCATCTTCTACCTGCTCATTGGCAAGCACGGTATGACAAGGGTCGCACCAGTTCACTTCGGCTTCTTTCTGATATGCCAAGCCTTTTTCCATCAACTTGGTAAACATCCATTGTTCCCAGCGGTAATATTCAGGTTTGCATGTAGCAATTTCACGCGACCAATCATAGGAAAGCCCCAAGCGTTTCAACTGCCCGCGCATTTGGTCAATATTGGCATACGTCCATTCAGCAGGTGGGCGTTTATGTTTAATCGCAGCGTTTTCAGCAGGTAAACCAAAGGCATCCCAACCAATGGGATGCAGCACATTAAAGCCCTGCATACGCTTATAACGCGCCACTGCATCACCCAAACAATAGTTGCGAACATGCCCCATATGCAGGTTACCTGATGGGTAAGGGAACATTTCCAAACAATAGTAATTCGCACGTTGATCACTCGCATCATTCGAAGGCACATCAATGCCCGATTCAGCCCACTGCTTTTGCCATTTTATCTCAATATTTTGAGCATCATAATGTTTATGTTCACAATTTCCTGAATGACTCACCCGTAACTCTCCTAACAACACACTCTCTTACTCGATTCAGGGGCAATGCTGCTGACGAACATCAAGAAAGAAAAGCACTAACCGCATATTGATTAAGTCATAAAGATTCGATAGAACCCCAACCATGGACGTATCATTGTTTTTCCCCATTGCGGGGCTTATTACACTTTTTAGTGCGTATCTCATCTGGAGCCGCGTTTTAAAAGGCGAAACCTCGCACCACCCGCGTTATGAATCCTTGCTCATGACGCTGCAAAGCTTGGCAACATTATTTACACTAAGTGGTATTGTTTTATTACAACCAATCACCAGCCATGACATCCACTTCACACTGGTAACTGCTGCTGCAACCGCAACACTCTTTGTTCAGGTCATGTATTTATTCGGACTATTACGCCATGGTATTCA
>JAUZQR010000118.1 GCA_030950865.1 Mariprofundaceae bacterium
ACCCGTTTCAAGCGCCGAAGAGAAGGTTACAGAGAAAAAAGCTCGTCATTTGCGCGTGGTAAAATAAATGTTCACTTTCTTTAGATTCCTATCCCTCTGTCTTTGCATACTACTCAACATAAGCGCGGCACAAGCACAAGAAGACCCACGCTTTAATATTTCAATCAATTTTGAGGATGGCAACGCGCCTTCTGTAAACAAACAGGTCAAACAGGCATTGCCCATACTTTGGGATAGAATTATTACCCAACAAGCTCGCCCAAGCGTCCCTGGTAACATCCGAGCCATGGGTTTACTGCGCCGTGTACGGCCTCAACAGGATGGTAGTAACATCCAGTTTAACCCATCAAGGGTTTGGGCTCTCTTGGAAAAAGAAAATATCCCTCATATGCGTGCCATACCTAGCTTTAATCTTCGCATTGAGCTCATCAATGCATTTGGTGGAAGTATGCAAGGCTCTGAAAGTGAAATTTTGGCTTATGCACATAAACAAGCAGACATACTAGGCATACAACTCAAGCCCAATGCGCCATTACTGGCAATTCGTATCCAATGGCTTGATGATATACAAGTACAACTATCTGCACGTGGGCAATCTCGATTAAGTGAATTTAGTGAAACGCGTAATCTCGACATGGGCGACCCATTCATACAACTTAAACGTTGGGTAGTACAAACCATGCTTCGTGCCCGTGATGCTTATGTATGGCAAGCAAAGGTTGTAGTAGATACAGGTGGCGCAGCCCCAGTGATAGCACCATCCAGCTTGCATTTATTGATTGAACAAAAAGCCAATCTATCCGAACAAATAGCCTTGGAAACCGCTCTAAAAAATGACCCGCGTGTGCAAAGTATTTTACCGAGTTACTTAAACTATCGTAGCCGTGAATACATTGTTCAACTTAAACAAAACGATGATAGTTGGATAGCTGATTGGTTTGCACAGCGCGGTATGATTGCGACTCCCAATGCTCAAGGTTGGCTCGTTCACTGATGCAACATCTGCTTAATGTCCCCAACGTGCTTACCTTGGCACGCATTATCATGACCCCTGTGATTGTATATATGGTATTAAGCGAGCAAGCATGGTTTGCCCTTGCTCTGATGGTTGTTGCAGGCGTTACAGACATGCTGGATGGCGCTATTGCACGCTATTTCAACCTACGTACAACTGTTGGTGCCTACTTAGATCCCATGGCGGATAAAATCATGCTTATCAGCTTGTTTGTAACGCTATTTATTGTTGGGCAAGTCCCTTTATTTGTTTTTCTTGCTATTATTTTTCGTGATTTAATCATTGTTTTGGGCGCAATCACCTATGAAATCGTCACCCATCGCCTTACCATGCAGCCCAGCTTTATATCCAAAGTCACCACTTTTATGCAAATTGTCTATGTGGTTTTGTTATTATTAAATATGGCAATGGTTATACCTGACATGTTGCTGCAAATAAGCATGTGGATAACGTTTGTGCTGACCTGTGCTTCAGGACTACACTATCTTGTGAGTTGGACAGGCAAAGCTGCCAAACAAGAAAAGTCATAAGCTTACCCAACAAAACAACTTTCATGACGCAACAACGCCTTCTTTTCACTCTTCC
>JAUZQR010000119.1 GCA_030950865.1 Mariprofundaceae bacterium
GTGGGTGATGTTTTCATGGTCATCAAAAATGGGTGAGATAGACATAACTGCGGGGTATTGCGAGCCATCCTTACGCCGATCAATAACGGTGCTTTGCCAAACTTTGCCGCTAGTAATGGTTGCCCATAAATCTTTATAGTATTGCTCATCTTGATTTCCACTTTTAAGGATTCTTGGATTTTCGCCTAAAACCTCATCTGATTCATAGCCAGTCATTTTCGTAAACATAGGGTTTACATATTCGATGATGCCCTTTGTATCTGTGATTAGAATAGATTCACCTGCCTGCTCAATGGCTTGTGAGAGTTTTCGAAGTGAATCTTGTTGCCGCTCCCTTTCCATGACAATGCCTGCCAAGATAGCTGCTGATTCAAGGTCATTTGACTCTTCTTCATTAGGCAAGGCTGGATAATCGTAATACATAGCAATAGCACCAAGAATTTTGTCTGAAGGACTTTTAATCGGTTCTGACCAACAGCAGCGAAGCCCATGAGGCAATGCGAAATCCTTAATCTCAGCCCATTTAGGGTCGGTTGCAATATCTTCAACCAACACACGTTTTCCAGTAAAGGTTGAAGCGCCACAGGAACCCACACTCGGGCCATTTTTCAGTCCGTTCATAGCATCGCAATATTCCTGAGGCAGGCTTGGAGCTCCAGTATGCATAAGTCTATTGGCTTTTAATTCAAGTATGGAACAGCGCATGCCAGGGTGTCGTGATTCGTAGGTTAATGCGATAGCATCATAAATTTTTGGCGATGCTTCACCTGTTGCAATCATGGTAATAATTTTAGTTGTCTGCTCTTTGAAAAGCTCAGACCTTTTACGTTCGGTAATATCACGCGCAACACCCAATACGCCGGTCAGGTCACCCTTGGAGTCATATATGGGTGTTTTGATGGTTTCAACGACTTCATGATGATTGTCACTGGCAAAAAAAAGTTTTTCTTCATTGGTGCTTGCATGCCCAAGTTCAATGGCAATCTTGTCTTTTTTGTGAAAAAAATCAGCCAATGATTTGTCTACAAAATCATAATCTGTTTTTCCTATGATGTTCTCTTCGGAAGTGCCATAAAGTTCTGCAAAGCGTTGGTTGCAGGAGAGATAAACACCATTTTCATCTTTCAGGAAAATAAGGTCGGGTGAGGTATTGATTAAGGCCAGTAGCTGGGCGTTACTTTTTTGTAAAGCCGAGAACATTTCTTGTTGGGGACCCATATCAATATCAATGCAAAACATTTCTTTATTACCATGGGCATCTTCAGTCATAATATGACTGGAATAAACATGAATAGGCGCACCTTTTTTATCGCACAATGTAAGCTCCCCATTGGGGATAGCATCACCATCTTCGAGCCAATGATTAACCGATG
>JAUZQR010000012.1 GCA_030950865.1 Mariprofundaceae bacterium
AGATGCCGTGGAAGATGCTGCTGCATTGGTCATGCAGCTTGGTTGTGCAGTGCTTTTAAAAGGCGGGCATGGAAAGGGTGATATTTGTACTGATGTGCTTTGTGAGAAGGGCGGTGAGATTGCTTTATTCTCACACCCAAAACAAGTATGGAGTCGAGAGACGTTGCACGGTACGGGTTGTCGCTTGGCATCTGCAATTGCCGCAAATATTGCAAATGGAGCATCGCTTCATGATGCTTGTGAATCATCCATTGCTTACTTGCAAGGCTGACTAAATAACGTTACCTTGTCACGTATTGTTCAATATTTGTTGTTTTTAAAGGATTTTATTCGTGGCTAGGAAAAAATATAATATTACCAATCAGGATTGCTGGTTTGCACGGCGTTGGATTGAAAGGAAACTCGAAAATCCAATGTGGTTGCCCGAGAATCGAACATACCCAGCTAAACATGCATTATCACGGGTGAAAGATGGTTCGGAGACGCTTAATAAATGGTGTGAACTTTGGTTGAAAAAAACGCAATGGACGCAAATGAAAAATGCTATTCGTGCTGCTCGAAAACGCTCACATGGCGTTGATACCAAGACGGTTACGCTTACCCAAAATGCTTGGTTTATTCTTGATTATCATGCCCAAAAGGAAAACTGTACACTGTCCGAAGTGATTGAAAAAAAGCTTATGCAAGGTGTTTCTCTGTAAAGGCTTTTGAAACTTATTATATCAGTGCAAATAAATTAGTAATCATATATACCATATGGCGACATATGCTCACATGGTACCAGTTATGCTAGCAATACTTGCTAGGTGAATGCTGAACAAGCACACTTGCATACACTTAAGATTAGTGAGGTTATGTATTGAAGATTTTTGATGGCTCATCAGCCAAAAGCAATACTCAAGAGGCTATTCTTGAGGCTACCAAGCATTGGGATGATGATTTATCACCTGATATGCTGTTTGCTTTTCATTCAACAAATCAAAACCCTCATGCTGTCGCAAAAAATCTTTCCGAACGTTTTCCAAACACAACCATAGTCGGCTGCACAACAGCGGGAGAATGGCTTACAGGGGAGCATAAAACTGGCGAACTGGTGCTTTTAAGTATCACGACTCCCAACATTAAATGGGGGATGAATATCCTTGAAAACCTTGATGATTGCTCTATTGAGGGTGTTAAAGAAGCATGTGATAAATTATTGCAAACACTCGATATTGAATCTGGCGATTTGAATTCAAAAAAGCACTTTTGCCTGAGTTTTTTTGATGGCATGAGCAATCAAGAAGAATCCACCATTGCCGCGATGGCTATTGAATTGGGAGATATTCCATTATTGGGCGGCTCTGCTGGTGATGATCTTAAGTTTAAAGCTACTTATGTGATTGCCAATGGCAAAGCCTACCAAAATGCAGCGGTATTTGTGTTGGCAGAAAGCAAGGTTCCTTTTTGCGCTATAAAACATCAACATTTTGTTCCTAGTAATATTGATGTTGTCATTACCAAAGCCGATGTTAACCAGCGTCTGGTTTATCGTTTAGACGGTATGCCTGCGGCGCAACGTTATGCTCAACTTCTGGGCTTGGGTGTAAAGGAGTTAACTTCTCAAGTTTTTTCAAACAATCCGCTTATGTACCCTTATGGAAATGAGTGTTATGTGCGCGCTATCAGACAGGTTTGTAAAGATGATTCATTGGAATTTGGCTGTGCTATCGAAGAAGGCATGGTACTTAATTTGTGCGAACATCAGGATATGCTTTTGGAATATGACAAACTTATGGCAGAGCTCAAACAAAGCATGGGGAAAATTAAACTACTACTTGTATACAATTGTATTTATCGTGCGCTAGAAGGTGAAGAGGGCAATATGAATCAATGTTTGGCTGAAAAGACTGGTTTGATTGCCGATTATATTATTGGCTTTAATACATATGGCGAACAGTGGCAGGGACTACATGTTAACCAAACACTGGTGGCATTAGCATTGGGTTCAGAGTGTGAATAATCATTCCACAAATAAGCAACTGCAACAGCAACTCGATGCTGCTCAAGAAACGATTCAAGCTTTAAGTAAGCGCATGCGCCAACTTGAAAGTAGCAACGCCCAATTACCTTTTCAAAAGCAACTACAATCCTATCAGCAACGTATTGCTGAAAAATCCAATGAACTGGCAGAAGCCAGAATTTGGTCTGAATTGATTATCCAAAGTTCTATGGATGCCATTGTGCGTGTTAATCAGCAGGGTGCTATTCAATCATGGAACCCCATGGCTGAGCAAATGTTTGGTTATAGTACGTCTGAAGTATTAGGGGAGTTGATTGAAAATATTCTTATTCCTAAACGATTACGCAATGCGCACTTAAAGAATTTTCACCGTCATTTAAAGCGTGGTAGGGGAGCATTGATGAACCTGCGCATTGAGGGTATTGCTCAATGCAAAGATGGCGCGGAGCTACCTGTCGAATTTATCGGCTCTGTTGTTAAACAAGGGGATATATCGGCTTATGCCATGGTTCTTCGTGATATAAGCGAACGTAAAGCTGCGGAGATAGCTATTCAAGATTCTCACGCTAATTTAGAAACATTGATTGAAAAAAGGACTGGCGAAGCTCGAGATTTAGCGGCGATTATCGAAGTTTCGCTGAATCTGGTAGGTATGGCTGATAAACAGGGCAATGTTCTTTATATCAACCCCGCAGGAAAGAAAATATTAGGCTTATCCAAAAATACATCATTGAGTGGCATGAAATTTGAACATTTCCATAGCCATGAAACAAGCAAAACTCTGACTGATGAGATATTGCCTCAAGCTATAAAACACGGCACTGTTGAAACGGAATGTGAATTTATTGATCAAGATTCAAATCCAGTTCCTATGGCATGCACCTTTATGTATTTGCCTGATAAACAAGGAAACCCTGCTCATATGGCTGTGGTTGCCCGTGACTTACGCCATGAAATTGCCCTGCAACAGCAAATGGAGCATGTCGATAGGCTTGAATCACTCGGTGTTTTGGCAGGTGGCATTGCGCATGATTTTAATAATATTTTGACTGCTATTATTGGAAATGCAGATCTTGCAACACGTAAACTTGATACTGATTCATTAGCAATGGGTCACCTTGAATCTATTAAACAATCGGGTTTACAAGCAGCCAATCTTTGCAAGCAGATGCTCGCTTATTCAGGCAAAGGCACGTTTATTATTCAACCACTTGATTTATCGCGCCTGATTACTGAAATGATGCCATTGCTGGAAGTTTCAATCGGTAAAAATATAGCATTGAAATGTCATTTGGAAGAAGCATTACCCATCATTGATGCTGATATCACTCAAATACAACAAATCATCATGAATTTAGTCATTAATGCTTCTGAAGCAATGGATAAATCTGGTGGTTCAGTCATTATCACAACAGGGTTGATGCAAGTGGATAACACATATTTAGAGAACTCTTTACATAAAGCTGGCACTACAATGGGTAGCTTTATTTATATGAAAGTTTCCGATTCTGGTTGCGGTATGGATATAGCCACTCAAAAGAAAATATTTGACCCTTTTTTTACCACTAAATTTACAGGTAGAGGGCTTGGCATGAGTGCTGTACTTGGTATTGTCAATGGACACAATGGCATTTTGAATTTGCATTCTGAACCTAGCAAGGGCACAGTTTTTAAAATTGCATTTCCTGTTTCTTCGTCAATAAATGCAATAGAAATTGAACAAAAACCTACTGGGAATGTTAAAGATTGTTCAGGTATGGTGCTTGTTATCGACGATGAAGAAAGTATTCGTAAAATTGCCTGTCTACTGCTCGAAGATATGGGCTATAACGTTGTAACGGCTATGGATGGTAAACATGGTATTGAAGTCTTTCGCGAGCATCAGAATGAATTGATTGGCGTTATTCTTGATATGACTATGCCACGTATGAATGGTGAAGATTGTTTTCATGCTTTGCGGGAAATTTCGCCTAATGTGCCAATCATCTTATCATCTGGTTATAGTGAAGACGATGCAACCAGTTGTTTTCAAGGCAAGGCTCTAGATGGTTTTATACAAAAACCTTATCAAATTGACCACTTTCAGAAGATTATCGCGGAATGCTTTCATTCATAAGCAGCCATAATATTTACATGATGAGTATAACCCCTTAATGCCGAACAGTATCAGAAGGTGCCATAGGATTTATTTGGGCAATTTCGCCAAAATGCGCCTCATAGTTGTTAATATTTTCCTGTAATGCCGCAACAATACGCTTGGCGTGCGTAGGAGAGATAATCACCCGTGCATTTACAATGGCGGCAGGTTGTGATGCAAGGATAAAATCTAAAATAAATTCCTCCTGGGTATGGGTGGAAAACATTTGATTGGCATAAACACCACGCTGTACCTCTGGAGGCACCTGAATTTGTAATTCTTGTGTTGTAGCTTCTGGTTTGTCATTTTTATCCGTCATCTCTGCTCCGTAACTCCTTCTTGGCATCTTCATAAAGTTGCTCAAGTGCATTTGTATCCATATTTTTTAAGGACAGTGTCCTAGCTTCAGCAAGCTCTTCCATACCTCGAAAACGCTGGGAAAATTTACGATTCGTACTCATCAGACATAATTCAGCATCCAAACCAAGCTTGCGAGCAAGATTTACCAGTGTGAAAAACACATCACCAAATTCATCTTCAAGGCGAGCTAGTGGTGCACTGGACTGAATTTCAACTTCCAGCTCATTCATTTCTTCACGCATTTTCTTCATAATATCACTTGCTTTCACCCAATCAAATCCAATGCGAGCGGCACGATCCTGTTGTTTTTGTGCATATTTAAGTGCAGGTAGTGGTGGAATACCATCCATTAAACTTTTACGCTCTTGATGCTCACTATCTTTAAGTGATTCCCATTGTTCATTCAAATCAGATGGTGTGGCATCACC
>JAUZQR010000120.1 GCA_030950865.1 Mariprofundaceae bacterium
CCCCTGCTTTTTTTATGCCCAAAATACTCTCTCATTCTCCTATGGAAAATCATGCGTATTCTTGGCGTTGACCCAGGCTCCATCAAAACAGGTGTGGGTATTTTAGATACGCAGGGTAATCATTTATCCTATGTCTACCACACTGTTATCCAAGCTGGAAAAGGTGATTTTAGCGAACGCCTCACCAACCTATTCCTTGGGTTAAATGCCATTATTGCCGAGTTTCAACCTGATACAGCCGCCATGGAAGATGTGTTTGTCTCAAAAAATGTCGCTTCTGCACTTAAATTGGGGCAAGCTCGCGGCGCACTAATTGCGGCATGTGGTCATCATAAGCTACATGTAGAGCCATATTCTCCAACCAAGGTAAAACAATCACTCACAGGCTTTGGTAGAGCTGATAAAGCCCAAATACAACATATGATAAAAATGCTTCTCAAGCCTCCATTACCACTACAAGAAGATGCAGCCGATGCGCTTGCCGTCTGCATTTGTCACGCGCATCATGCGCCCATGCAAGCATTACATACAAAAAAGCAGGTGAAATCATGATTGGCTGGTTATCAGGCAAGATTCGAGAGCTTGACCCTGTAGGCATGGTGCTTATCGATGTGCAAGGCGTAGGTTATGACGTATCAGTTAGTCTACAAACCTTATGCAACCTTAAACTCGGCGATACGACATCATTATCCATTCATACCCATGTTCGCGAAGACCAATTGGTATTGTTTGGTTTTGCGGATGCAAACGAGCGTGAAACCTTCCGTAAATTAAATAAAGTCACAGGTATTGGCGCGAAAATGGCACTCAATTTGATGTCTAGCATGTCGGCAAGCGAATTGGCGACAGCCATTGAGCAAGCCGATGACTTGGCTATTGCCCGCACACCTGGCATTGGCAAAAAAACAGCCCAACGTCTTATTTTGGAATTGCAGGGCAAACTCGAAGTCGGTCATGAAAGTGCATCAGGCAATCATGGGCTTCATGATGTGAAATCTGCATTATTGAATTTGGGGTATAAAGCGCCACAAGTGGATAAAGCACTGAAATCTATTGATGCATCACTGGGCTTTGAAGCATGCTTTAAAGCGACCTTAAAAGCACTCTCATAATGGATGACTTCATGCCAGAAGAACGTATTATTACAGCCACAAATCAAGCTGAAGACTGGGATGTCGCACTGCGCCCCAAACAACTCGCTGACTATATTGGGCAAGAAAAAATCCGTGAGAATCTTAATATTTTCATCAAAGCAGCCACTGCTCGCCAAGAATCTTTGGATCATGTATTATTATATGGTCCACCAGGTTTAGGGAAAACCACCCTTGCCAATATTATTGCGCATGAGATGGACGCAACAATTCGCAGCACTTCTGGCCCTGTGATTGAGCGCCCTGGTGATTTGGCAGCCATGCTTACCAACCTTGAAGAAGGTGATGTATTGTTTATTGATGAAATCCATCGTTTAAGCCCGCAAGTTGAAGAAATTCTTTATCCTGCTTTAGAAGATTTCCAGCTCGATATTATGATCGGGCAAGGGCCTGCAGCGCGCTCGATTAAAATGGACTTGCCACGTTTCACCTTGGTCGGCGCAACCACACGCGCCGGTCTACTCACCAACCCTTTAAGGGATCGTTTTGGTATCATTCAACGTTTGGAGTTTTATTCTCACAAAGAGCTTACCCAAATTGTAACCCGCTCCGCGCAATTACTGAATAT
>JAUZQR010000121.1 GCA_030950865.1 Mariprofundaceae bacterium
ACAGAAGATGGCAAGAAAGCTTCGCCAAGATGTAAAACTCAAGAAAAAACGCGATAAAGCACTGGCAAATCAGGAAAAAGCCTTGTTTAATTTGCTCAATGGTTTGCAAGAGGCATTGTTGAGTAGCGATAAAATTGCCAAACATGTGTCTATCCGTAAGCGTAAAGGTCACCTACATTGGCCTTTGAAGGGTAAGGTGGTGGCGAAGTTTGGTTCTCGACCTCATGCGCAATCGGCTAAATTACAGGGTGTTCAGATTGCCCCTTCTAGCAGTAAGAAGGCAGGTAGACAGGTAAAAGTCATGGCTGATGGACAGGTACGTTATGCCGATTGGTTTGGTGGTTTTGGTTTGATGCTGATTGTTGAATATGGGCATGGCATCATGGCAATTTATGCGCATAATGACGCGCTGTATAAGCAGGTAGGTGATTGGGTGGAAGCTGGGGATGTGGTGGCTGAAGCGGGAAGTACAGGCTGGATTGAGAAAACGAGATTATATTTTGAATTGCGAGATAAAGGAAAGGCTGTAAATCCAGCGCGATGGTGTCGTTAGTATGAAAACAGAGTTTGTTAGGAGATAGGTATGAATTTGAAGAAAACACGGATGATTTTATTGGCTGGTACAGCGGCAGTATTTGTTGCTGGCGTTATGGCTTGGAATCCATCACAGGGTTATCAGCAGGCAACTGCAGCAACTGATTATCGTCAAATGGATAAGTTTGCACAGATTATGGATGCAGTGAAGCGTACCTATGTGGAAGACAAAACGGATGAAGAACTGATTGATGGTGCTTTGGCGGGCATGCTTTCAAGCCTTGACCCACACTCAACTTATATGAACAAAGATATGTACAAACAAATGCAGGTGGAAACATCGGGTGAGTTCGGTGGTTTGGGCATTGAAATAGCATCGGCACAAGGCGGTATTCGTATTATATCCCCGATTGAAGATACGCCAGCGGATAGGGCAGGTGTGCATGCGGGTGATTTAATTGTGAAAATTAACGATCAGCTCGCCAAGGATTTATCACTTGTTGAGGCTGTGAAGTTGATGCGTGGCAAACCAGGTACATCCATTGTCTTAACAATTTTTCGGAAAACAGAAACGAAGCCACTTGAAATCAAAATTGTTCGTGATGTGATTCATGTGAAGTCTGTGAAAAGTGCTATGTTGGCTCCAGGTTTTGTATGGCTGCGCGTGGCTCAGTTTCAAGAACAATCAAGCAAAGAGCTGAAGGAGCAAATTGCGAAATTGAAGAAGAATGCAGGTGGTAAGTTTAAGGGAGCCGTGCTTGATTTGCGTAACAATCCAGGCGGGCTATTGGATCAAGCAGTGGAAATCAGTGATATGTTCCTAAACGAAGGTGGTATCGTAAGTACCAAGTCACGTGTTGGTAGCAATATGCAGTTCGATGCAAAAAAAGGTGATATTTTGGATGGTGCAGCTTTGGTTGTATTGATTAATAATGGTTCTGCCTCGGCATCTGAAATTGTCAGTGGCGCATTGCAAGATAACAAGCGCGCTGTATTGATGGGTACTAAGAGTTTTGGTAAAGGTTCTGTACAACGTATTATACCCTTGCCCGATGGTACGGCATTTAAGTTGACGACATCATTGTATTACACGCCAAGTGGTCGTTCGATTCAGGCAACGGGCATTGACCCAGATATTGAAGTGCCTTGGGTAAAGGCTCAAAAAACTGAGAAAGAAAAAGAAACATTGCGCATTTCTGAGAGAGATTTAAAAGGGCATTTGGCGAATGGTAATGGTAAAAAAGAAAGCAAGAAGAAGGCTGAAAAGATTATTGTGACTGAGAAAATGCAACAGCGTTTGAGTAAAGATGTGCAACTTCAACGTGCTTTGGATGTGTTGAAGGCAATGTATGTGGTACAGGGACGTAGTTAATTACTAAGTCTATGCGTAAAAGCAAACGTAAAACACGAAAAAAGCAGCATCCTCGTTGGCTATACCCTGCATTATTTGGGATATTGACAGTGTTGGTTGCGGTCTTGATTTGGCCAAATGATTCGCAATATGATGTAAATAAGGTCACTCAATCTGATGTGCCTGTATATGAAGATATTCAAGTGGCTCCATCGCAAGTGGATGTGCATGAACCTAAAGCCATAGCAATACCTCCCCAAGTTATTGATAAAAAAATATATCAATATAATGCCTTGAAAGCACATGGCATTGCCTTGGTGATTGATGATGTGGGTTATAATTTACCTGCATTGCGACGGGTTCTTGGTTGGGGTATTCCAGTAGCAATTGCTATTATCCCTAATGCTCCGTATGCCAAAGAAGCTGCGGAAATGGCACATAAAACGGGTCATGTTGTGATGCTTCATATGCCGATGGAGCCCGCAAACCCGCATTATCGGGAACGTATGGATGATTCTTTTTTACGTGGTGACATGTCTGAAGGTATGGTGAGAACAATGTTGCGTCATGGCTTGGAAAAAGTGCCTTATGCGCAAGGCATGAATAACCATATGGGTTCTTTTTTAACCAGTATGCCTGAGCCCATGGCTTGGGTGATGAAGTTTTGCCAAGATTATCAACTATTCTTTATTGACTCAAAAACATCTTCCAAATCAGTGGCATCTGATATTGCTGCAAGTTCTGGTCTTACTTGGGGTTCGCGGCGTGTTTTTCTAGATAATTCTGTCAAAGAAGATGATATAAAACAGGCTTGGTTATCTGCTGAACGCTGTGCAAAACGACAAGGTGGTTGTATTGTGATTGGTCACCCTCATCCTGAAACATTGGATTTTTTAGAGCGACAAATGACCCATGTAAAGCCCAAGATGATGCGTGTTGTGACCGATTTATTACATGTTCCACAAGGCTAAAGTGGCGTATAATGGTTGAGCATGGTTATTTGCGCTATATTGTGCATTAGATTTGGAAATATAAGCGTGTTTTTTATATGTAGGGAGAACCCATGAAGGTTTTGGCTAAGGTGTTTTACATTTTAACGCTTTTGGTTGTGTGCTCTTGGCAAGTGCAGGCTGAAAGTGTGAATGATCAAGCCAAACAGGCTTTGAGTCTTGGGCGCGTAGCAGTAGCTACAGATTTGTTAAGTAAACAGGTTCAGTCAGAACCTCGTGATTATCAGGCATGGTTTTTGTTGGGCGTTGCTGAGGCGCGAGACCAGCATTTTCATCAGGCTATTGAAGCATTTCGGCGGGTGATTGAGTTGCGCAATGATTTAGCGGAACCGCACAATAATTTAGCTGTGATTTATAATGAGTTGGGGGATGTGAAGGCCGCTGTGGTTGAATTGGAGCAGTCATTGAAAAAGCATCCTGGTTACTTGATTGCCGAAGAAAATATTGCTGATTTATATGTTAAATTGGCTTTGCAATATTATAAGAAGGCCCTGTTAAAACGAGATGATGCTACTTTGATGCAGCGTTATACACGCTTGTTACATGTGCGTGATCCGAATGCCTTGGGTGATACACAAGTAGCAACACAACAAGCAACACAACA
>JAUZQR010000122.1 GCA_030950865.1 Mariprofundaceae bacterium
AATTTCAAGTGGATTTTCGGCTATGCAAAGGCTTAGGGCAGCAAGCTTATAGTGATGTCAGTGGTTCGAATCCACTAGGGCGCACCACTTTTACTTCAATGGACCTTTAGTCTAAATGGGCATAAGCATGCAAATTTGGCTTTGTACCCAAACTGTGCCCATATCGTGCCCAATAGAGACTGCCCATCTAAATTTTACAAAAAAGCCCTCATCTGTTTAATGCGGGTTGCGCGAAGTTTTAATGATGAAGTTCATACGGTAATCCTCCCGAAAAGTAACAGGCATTAAAAATAGCGCCTTCTAATTATGACTACATGTCTATTCAACATGCTGTTGATTTTTATTGTAACTAATATTATAATAACATTTATTATCAATAAACAAGGATAAGTAATGATATGCTATCACTTATAACAGCCCCTAAATCTCAAAAGAAGCTTGTTGAAAATGTTCGTCTGCATCGGTTGCAAATGGAACTAACTCAAGAAGGCTTAGCAGAGCGTTCTGGTGTGCCATTGCCAACGCTCCGTAAGTTTGAACAAAAAGGAGCAATCTCTCTGGAGTCATTTCTAAAGCTTCAAATGGTATTTGGCGGACTAGAAAATATCTTAAAGGCTACAGAGGTTAAAAAAACAGAATTCTCATCCATCGATGAAATTCTTGAGGCAAACAGCGCGCCAACCCGCAAGAGAGGTAAGCGCAAATGAATAACAGAACGTCTGTGAAAGAGCTAAAGGTTGGGCTCAATTTTGGTGGTGGCATCATGCCTGTTGGGCGACTAGCCATGCATGAACGCGCCATATATTTTGAATATGAGCGTGAATTTATTGAACATGGGTTAGAAATATCCCCTTTACGTTTACCCTTAAAATCAGGTGTTTCTAGCTTTGATTACTCTTTATTTGAAGGCTTACCGGGCGTATTTAATGACAGTATTCCTGATGGTTGGGGGCGTTTGTTATTTGATCGTTTTGCCCGCACGCAAGGCATTAATCCATCGGAATTCACCCCTTTAGATCGCTTGGCATATATTGGTAAGTATGGCATGGGCGCACTGGTTTTTGAGCCTGATTACAGTGCCAATGATGCACATGATATGATCATCTTAGATCATTTGGCAGAGCAAGCACAAGACGTATTAAATGGCACTTCTGATGACGTTTTACAAGAGCTCCTATCTTTGAATGGGTCATCTGCAGGAGCGCGTCCTAAAGCGCTCATTGGTGTTAATCAAGCCCGCACGCATATCGTGCATGGTGTAAATGATTTGCCTGATGAATATGCATCATGGTTGGTTAAATTTGCGAATAGCCAAGATGGTCTTGATGCTGGTGCGATAGAATATGTTTATGCACTGATGGCTACTGAGGCGGGCATTAACATGCCCGATGTTCACTTATTCCCCGCACAAAAAGGCTCTGGCTATTTTGCCATTAAGCGCTTTGATCGAAAAGGTAATAAGCGATACCATATGCATACGGCTTGCGGATTGCTGCATTCTGACTTTCGCACACCATCATTAGATTATGAGGATTTAATCGCTCTTACAAGCATGCTAACGCGTGATGTGCGCGAGGTTGAAAAGATGTATCAATTGGCGGTCTTTAATGTGCTAGCGCATAACCGTGATGACCATGCCAAGAACTTCAGCTTTTTAATGGATGAACGAGGGCAGTGGATCCTATCACCTGCCTATGATTTAACTTTCTCATCAGGACCACGCGGAGAGCAAAGCACGATGGTGATGGGTGAAGGTGGAAATCCAAAAGTTGAACACCTCATTAAACTTGGTGAAGAAGCTAATATTGCTAAAGACCGTATTCATGAAATTATTGCAAAAACAGCGGAAAGTCTCACCAAATGGTCAGAGCTGGCAAAGCATTATGGTGTGAGCGCAGCTAACATTAAGCTGATTGAGAAAAGAATGAACAACGGCGCGTAATGAGTAATTTCACTGCATGATATTTGCTGAGCTTCTGTATTCGTGGTGGGTGGCTGCGAGAGAGTGGAATTCGCTTTAATGTTTTCCCATAACAGCAATTTAACCTCAATCGCTGTTGCACTTATACTTTGAGTCTGCCCTGTTAAAAAGAGTTGAGATGTGCTTTATAGAGCTTCAAAACAGCAAGTAGCAGAGATGTTTATGAGATTATGTTGTTAGATTATCCTGTTTGCAATTAGGTGGTTCTGACAATCATCACGCCATTCACAATTCATATTTTTGCATTTATGACACTCTGGGTTAGCAAAGCAGACCGACATGTTTGTGAACTTTTGGATAGAACGTATGATTTTTGTTTTGGATGCAGTATGAGAAATGTTCTGAATACCGAGTTTGTGGGCTTGTCGAAGAGCTTGTTGGTGTGTCATGGTTAACCCCTTGGACTCCATATATGCGGAGTCTGTTAAGGGATGTGACAGGCTGGGCATAAGACATGGTGAGCTTAATCTGCTTTTCTAGTTTAGCAGTCGCTTGGGCGGTCGTAAACATAACAGGCATTATTTTTTAGAGATGAACCTTCTTAATTTACCCGTCTTGCATGTTAATAGCTTCTTTTAATGTTATAAAACCTTCGTGGCATGAGCCGCTAATCGTGAACGCTCACTGGCTTTTAAAACAATATGCCCAGCCCATTCCCAATCGGAGAAACGTTGCGTAACCATGGATAAACCATTGGTATGGGCTGTCAAATAAGGCGTATCAATTTGCGCATTGTTACCCAAGATAATAATTTTTGAGCCTTCGCCCATGCGCGTAACGATGGTTTTCATTTGATGGGGGGTTAAATTTTGAGCTTCATCAACAATCAACCACGTGCGCGTAAATGTGCGTCCGCGTGCAAAAGATAAGGCTACGATTTCAATGCGATTTTGCCCCAAAACAGAGCTGACATCAGAGGCTTCTTCACCCAATAGAAAAGATAAATTATCGGTAATCGCGCCCATCCATGGCCCGAGTTTTTCTTTTTCAGTACCAGGTAAATAACCAATGTCTTGCCCCATTGGAACAGTGGCACGGGTAACCAAAATGCGATCATATAAACCCATGTCTAATGTTTGATGAAGACCACATGCCAGCGCGAGCAGTGTTTTACCTGAGCCAGCCAAACCTAAGAGGGATACCAAATCCAAATTGGCATCCATTAATAGATTCATCGCCATATTTTGCTCTAAATTACGGGCTTGAATACCCCAAATTGCATGGCGATCGGTGCGATATGGGTAAATATCACGTAAATCAACACGCCTGGTTTTCTCATCAACGGTAAAACAACGCAATGCCATTTCATGTTCGCCAGGCAAGAGCACAAAAGAGCTTAAATGCGGCAAAGCCATGTCTTCTGGCCAAGTTACTTGATAACTATTCCCATGTTCGGCAGGTGTGACCTCTAAACCTTCACTCATGGCTTCCCATGTTTTGTCATCAAGGCTTAATTGCCCACTGGTAAGAATATCGAGATCTTCCACCACTTTATCAGAGCGGTAATCTTCGGTTGCCAGCCCCAGTGCACGCGCTTTGATGCGTAAGTTGATGTCTTTGGAAACCAGTACAACTTCTCTGCTGGTGTTTTCTTTTTTTAGCATCATCGTGACAGCAATAATACGATTATCATTGCTGCTGCGACTAAGGGATTCGGGTAAAACATCGCTAATGTGGTGCGTCATTTCAAAAAATAAACGACCACCGCCAGGTAACAAACAGCCCTTTGATAAATCTTCTGCTTGTTCGCTTAGTTCATCCAAATAACGCGATACATCGCGCACATTACGAGCCAGCTCATCAACACCACGTTTTACTTTGTCCATTTCTTCGACAACCACGATAGGTAATACCACATCATGTTCATCGAAACGACTTAAAGCATTCGGATCATGAATCAATACATTGGTATCCAGTACAAAGATTTTACGCTGATGTTCTGCAATCATCTAGACTCCCAGTTTTAGTCGTTATTTCTAAGCCCTTATGCTTACTATAGAAGCCCGCGCGATAACGGCAAAGTATTTTTTTAATGTGCGGTAGCCTGACTAAGGAGAGACGCAACTACCTATTGTACTGCGAATGGGTTATGCTTTTCATATGTCTCAAATGATTATGATTCTCACCAGTATTGATCAGGCAGAGCAAGCGCAATGGATGACGCAGCAATTGCTTGAGAAACAGCTTGCATCATGTATTCAGCAAACATCTGGAACATCGACCTATCGTTGGCAGGGTAAATTGGAATGCTCACAAGAGTATTATTTACATATCAAAACGACACTTGCCCTTAAAGAGCAAGCTGTGACATGGCTGGAGCGGCATCACCCTTATGAAACACCTGAAATTATTATATTGGAAGGGGAATGCAGTAAGGGTTATGGAGCATGGCTGTCTAAGGAAACTTTAAAAATTTAAGTTTAAATTAATAAAGGCATGTCTAAACTGTGGCTACTCAGAAACAATTTAAAAGCGTAAGATTCCGCGCCGCTTGCAGACCAAGCTCGCACCCAAGCTTTTCAAGGACTTTTAATCATGATTGAAATCACGCTTGTCGGCGCATTTGTAGCTGGCCTATTATCTTTTTTATCACCTTGTGTGCTGCCGCTTGTGCCAGCTTATCTATCATATATCAGTGGTGTATCTGTGGATGTATTACGCCATCAAACGGATGCTGAATCATCTGTGCGGCGAACAGCAATTATCCAATCTTTGTGGTTTATTCTTGGTTTTAGCTTGGTGTTTATTGCCTTGGGAGCTTCAGCAACGTGGCTGGGTCAATGGTTGCTCTCGAATATGAGTATATTGGGCAAGATTGCTGGGGTCATTATTTTTGTATTTGGTTTGCACTATACGGGTTTAATTCGCATTCCTTTTTTGATGATGGAAGCGCGTGTTGATACGGGTGGTGTGAATGCACGTAGTGGCTCGGGCGCACTGCTGCTGGGTTCAGCTTTTGCGTTTGGCTGGACACCATGTATTGGTCCGATCTTAGGCGCAATTTTAGCAGTTGCTGGTGCGCAGCAACAAGTTGGGCAAGGTATATTACTATTGGTTGCTTACTCGGCGGGTCTGGGCGTGCCTTTTTTGCTGGCAGCCTTGGCAACGGATGCTTTTCTAAACTGGTCACAACGTTTTAAACGTCACTTGCATGCGATTGAAGTGATTTCAGGTGTATTGTTAATGCTGGTTGGAGCACTTATCTTCCTTGGTAGTTTCAGTATTTTGGCAGGCTGGTTGATTGAGTATTTTCCTTGGTTGGCAGATATTGAAGCCACTTTTGCATCATAAAACTGAATATAATGGTATGTAGGCGGTTGACCTCTATGATTGGGAGTGTTTCAATACACCCATGAACAGCAGTGAAAATCAAAGCCAACTTGAAACGCGGATTGCGTTATTGACAGAGCATATGTCAACGATTCGGCGCAATACTGAAAAGATGATGTCTGAAAATCAGCGTTTGCGAGAAGTGGTGCGTTTGGCTGAGAGTGAGTTGCGTAAGCGCCGGGATCAAATTCAACAGCTTGAACGTGAGATTCATGATGGGCAGGAAAAACGCCAAGAGGCAAAAAGCCGCGTTGAGCATGCTATGGAGAAATTAGATCAAATTATTACCGTGCCAAGTCAGGAATCGACATGAGTCATAAGGTTGATGTAAACATACTGGGCAAAAAATTTAGCATTCGAACGGATGATAATCCTGAAGCTGTTGAAGCAGCAGCTGAATTGGTACAGCAACAAATTGATGAGTTGCGTGAGCTTGGTGCGACAGCAGGAAGTGATCGCCTTATTACGTTGGCAGCGCTGAATTTAGCAGGCGAATTATTGAAAAAAGGTGATGTGGAAATCCAAAATATGGATACAGTTCTTTCGGCTCTTGACGATGTTGTTTTACAAGCAGAGGGTTTAGCTAAAGTGCCCCTGCGCTGAGCGAGTGGCTTTATGTTG
>JAUZQR010000123.1 GCA_030950865.1 Mariprofundaceae bacterium
CAAGCATGAATTAAATATATCGCACGCGAAGGATATTCAACAGGGTAACTATCACATGGCGTATGCATGGATGTTTTTGATGAGGCGTATATTGAACCGTTTAAGGAACCATTTAGTCGCGCAGTGGATGCCATTTTTCTAAGCATCTCTCCGTGATTTACAATATTTACATCAGCGCCACCCGATTCAAAAATCGCCTGCCAATGTGCTGAAACTTGATTGGGTGAATCCAACCATTGCTCATACAAGGCCTCAAGCCAAGCCCCGCCTGCTGCAAAAAGTTCTTCCGAGTCATTTAATATTTCAGGCTTTTTGCTCACACACCCTCCTTGATGTTACTTAGACAAGCTTACTCTGATTTATTATATAGACAACATCATCAAGAAAGCAACGCCAGTGCCTACCTGAAAAAGTCTAAAGTCAGTCATAAACCTTACTCTCACCCATACTTTAAATGATACCAAAATAATCCCAAATACTCATGTAATGCTTGCCCTGAATCAGAAAAGACTGTCCAACGTGGTATAAAACTACGCATATCATAACTCTGCTGCGATGTTAGATAACCAGTCGGTGCTGGAGTCACATGCAGACCTTGCGACTCAAAACACCATACTGAACGTGGCATATGCCATGCCGAAGTCACCAAGATAATATCTTTAACACCTTTTTTGGCTAATAATTCTTTTATATACATAGCATTTTGCCAAGTATTATCCGCATGTAATTCTGCAAAAATCTTATCTTCAGCAACACCCAAACGTATCAACCAACGCCGCATCACATCACCCTCTGCATCATTCATGTCACCATCAAGCGGTGCTCCACCTGTGGCATAAACATTCAAACCAGTCTGTTTAGCCACATACGCAGCATACAATGTGCGCATCATGGCATAACTTTTCAATTCATCTGAACCATCATATTCAGGTGCATTGGCATAAATGCCACCACCCAATAAAACAATGGCTGTGTGTTCAATTTTTTTATCATCAACATGTAAGGCAGGGTAAGCAAATTCTAAAGGTTTAGTGAGTGCATCACGAACAGGTTCAGTGGACAAACTCCAAAACAGCAATAAGGCAACAACAACAGTCCCCCGCCCCCAATAGCGTTTCCAGAATATCACGCCTATCAGCGCTAACAAAATCAACCCGCCTGGTGGCAATAATAGCTGTGAAATAACCTTTGATGTTAACAACATAAGACCTCCATAGCACAACTCTACACAGCCCCCTACAAAGAACCCACATCAAAGGTGAATACCTTACAATAAAACTCAACTATTTTATTATGATTGCTCAAATAAAAGATAAGCGTATCATGCCGTTTCATCAAATATCTACGGAGTAACCATGTTCCATTTCAGACGTTTTTCTGACGCTTCTACCAGCGAAAAAATCCTCGATACCATGTTCCTAATCACCATTGGCATCGGCTATTTATTTGCTCTTTTAAATCTCTATTACACCCATGAAGGTCGTGATGGTGAACCTGGGCTATCGGTTAAAGATGTGACGTTAGCATATTATGGCAGTCATAATCAAACCCGCTTGGGCGCAGCTATCAATGGGCCAATGGCTCCCAACCTTCCCAATATTGGCGCAAAAACAACCATTTTGGATTGGATTCAACATGGTGCAACAAAAGAGGAGTTCGAAGCTAAGGTAAACCCTGTTTTGCAAAATAATTGCGTTATGTGTCACTCTGTAGAAAGCGGCATTAGTGGCATTCCTCACTTTGATTCGTACGAGCATGTGCTTGAACTCACGGCAACGGATACTGGTGCGACCATTCCTGCGTTGGTTCGTGTCTCACATATTCATTTGTTTGGCATTGCATTTATTCTCTTTTTAATCGGGCGAATTTTTATCCTCTGTGAATTACCTATCATGTTTAAACGTATTATTGTTGCCGCACCATTTATATTCCTTATTTTAGATATTAGTTCATGGTTTATTACCAAAATCATCCCTGATTTTGCCTATGTTGTGATTGCTGCAGGTGGTATCGTTGGCATGACATTTGGTCTTCAGTTGGTTATCAGTATTTATCAAATGTGGCTCTACAAACCTAAAACTACGGATGATATGTAATAAACACTCGCGTAACGTAAAAATTCCGCATTGTGCGAAGAATAAAGAAAGCCTTGAATAAGGCATATCAAAGGAGAAGGAAAATGACAAAATCAATCTTAGCATCTCTCACACTTGCTGTGTTCGCGATGACATCACAAGCTGCCATGGCAAACGATGA
>JAUZQR010000124.1 GCA_030950865.1 Mariprofundaceae bacterium
GAAGAGCGGGCAATCGTTGGATGAGATTACACCCGACGATATGATGGACGTGTTTAATGTGAATTGTGTTGGTCCGCTACGGGTTGTGAAACATTTAAAAGACCGTGTGATTGCGGCGCAAGGCGTGATTGCAAACCTAAGTTCAAAGATGGGCTCAAGCGCGGATAATTCCAGTGGCGGAACGTATGCTTATCGCGCGGCCAAGGCAGCTTTGGTGATTGTTTCCAAATCAATGGCGGTTGATTTGCAAGCTGATGGCGTGCGAGTGATTACCTTGCATCCTGGCTGGGTTCAGACCGATATGACGCACCATTCAGGCTTGATTGATATTGAAATATCTGTAGCAGGTATGACACAAGTGATTGAAAATATTGGTAGTTATGAAATAGGACAATTTGTGGCGTTTGATGGGAAAATTGTACCGTATTAAAACGCTTTAACACTGGTATGCTCTAATCTCTGGAGGTTGTTATAAATGCAAGACATGTCATTTACGCTTTTGTTTGTCGGCTTAATTGCCATTGTGAATCCGTTGGGAGCATTACCTATTTTTCTATCTATGTCGGATAAGGATAATTCAGATGCCGATATGCGAACAATTAATCGAGCTGCCGTTAGTGTGGCTCTTATTTTGCTGATTGCAGCATGGACAGGCGAATCACTATTGGGTTTCTTTGGCATTTCTATTGACGCATTTCGAGTAGGTGGCGGATTGTTAATTTTATTGATGGGTATTTCCATGCTGCATGGTAAGCAGAGCCATGTGCAACACGTCCCGAGTGAAGTCGATGTGATTGCTGTGAAAGAAGATATTTCAGTGGTGCCGCTGGCAATACCTTTGATGGCTGGACCTGGAGCGATTAGTTTGGTGATTCTGAATGCTAATAAAATACACTCATGGCAAGGTAGTGTTGAACTTGCATTTGCAATTATCTCTGTTGCTTCTGTTGTCTGGTTGGTGCTGCTGATTGCAGAGAAAATGAGAGATCAGCTAGGCGTTATTGGTTTAAATATTGCGATGCGAATTATGGGGCTAATTCTTACAGCTATTGGTGTGCAGTTTGTGGCTGATGGTGTAAAACACCTGCTGCCAGGGCTTGCATAAATCAAGATTAAACCTGTATATTTTCACAAACGTGCTTTAAAGGAAGTCGTTTGTTTTTTGGATGCCAATTTGCTGTTCTAATCATGAAGTTATACTGGGGGGGCGAGAATTTACCTTAAGTGTGGAAGAGTTGATATCGCCTGTAATGTAACTTTGTCACAGACATTATTATAATAGCATGTTATGATGTAGCGGTTCTGCTTCTTAGGAGGTTTTGATGCTATTCAGGTTGATGTGTTGTCTATGTTGCTCATTGTTATTTTCTGCATGTCAAGATCATGTGACTTTTGATGCTAGACAACAGGATGACCTACAGAAAGAGGCAATGTCTGTTGTGCAGAAGTTTGCGGGAACACTCAAACCACAACTAAAACAGGCACTGAAGGAAGCAGGTCCCGAATATGCTATTGAAGTATGCTCAAAAGAAGCTCCGAAACTAGCGAGAGCATTAAGTGAAAAAACAGGCTGGCAGATTAAACGCGTAAGCTTAAAAGCTAGAAATCATCATGCAGCTCAACCCGATAGTTGGGAAAGAAAGGTGTTACAACAATTTGAGCGCGAACAAAAAGCAGGAATATCATCTGTAAATATGACTGTAAGCCATATTGAGCATGGAAAGTTTCGCTTGATGAAAGCGCAAGCAGTAGTCCCTGTTTGTTTGATATGTCATGGAGCAAATATTAGTCCAGATATTACAATAGCCTTAAAACAATACTATCCAAAAGATCAGGCGACAGGTTACAAGCTTGGGCAAATAAGGGGTGCATTTAGTTTAACTAAACAGTTATAGCATGAGGAGACAAGCATGAAGAAAGCCATATTATATATACATATATCCCTAGTTATCACATGTTTTTCTGCTTTTATCGCACCGACAATTTACGAGCTGCATGCCAAAGAAAATACTGCTGAGAAAACAGCGCACCCCATGAGTAGCACAGCAGACCATAGCCAATTCAAAGCTTTGCAAAAGCATTTCAAGAATGGTCCAGAAGTGACCAAAGCATGTCTATCCTGCCACAATAAAGCTGGCAGCCAAATTCAGAAGAATATTCACTGGACATGGACATACCACAATAAAAAAACGGGGCAATTACTGGG
>JAUZQR010000125.1 GCA_030950865.1 Mariprofundaceae bacterium
ACCATCGGTATTGACTGCGGAAAGTTGATCCACATAACCAAGAATTTCGTTAAGTTGGGGGGCGAGTTCAGTTGCTTCGTCATCGGTTAGACGAATACGGGCGAGCATCGCGACTTTTTGAACATCAATATCCATGTTCTGATACCTCTAAATAAATTCTATGCTGATAAGATTACAGCGGCGCGAAGCATAGACCCAAGCGCAACCTATCTCCAGTTGGAATGTTTTTTTTAACGGGCTGAAACAAAACTTTATCATCATGCGCAGATGAAAAAGTGCTTATGGTCTTCTGCTGTAGAATCGCAATAGCGATAATTGTGGTGAGCGTGCAGGGTCAATATCGACTGGGTAGTTGCCTGAAAAGCATGCATCACAATGACTGCTCTGAGGCTTGCCAACCGCACGATACATGCCATCAAAGGATACAAATGCCAATGAATCGGCATTAATAGCCTTGCACATTTCATCCAAATTCATCTGATTAGCCATAAGTTCTTCGGCATTGGGGGTGTCCACACCATAAAAACATGAGTGTTTGGTTGGTGGACTGGAAATACGCATATGTACTTCTTTTGCGCCTGCTGCACGCACCATTTCGACAATTTTTCGACTGGTTGTGCCGCGTACAATCGAATCATCAACCAATACAACACGTTTGCCTTCAATCATATGACGATTGGCATTGAGTTTTAATTTAACACCAAAGTTGCGAATGGATTGTTGAGGCTCAATAAAGGTGCGACCAATATAATGATTGCGAATTAAACCAAGCTGGAACGTAATACCTGTTGCCTCGGCATAACCCATGGCTGGTGGAACACCTGAATCGGGAACGGGGATAATTAAATCAGCTTCAACGGGGGATTCTTTGCCCAACTCAACACCTATTTTGTAACGAGCGTCATAAACATTGACTCCTTCGAGTGTAGAGTCAGGTCGGGCAAAATAAACGTATTCAAACACGCAGAACTTCGGGGCGGTTGAGTCAAAGGGAAATAGGCTTTCAACCTTACCATTTTCAATAATAACCATTTCACCAGCTTTGACATCGCGTACATATTCCGCGCCAACCAAATCAAAAGCGCATGTTTCGGATGCCAAAACCCATGAATTATTGAGTTTGCCCAATACCAATGGACGAATGCCATTGCGATCACGTACACCAACCATACGCTTTTCAACCAAAACCAATAATGAAAAGCCACCTGTTAAACGATTCACAGCTTCAGCCACACGGTCGCGCATATGTGTTTGTTTACTTTTTGCAACCAAATGAATCAATACCTCTGTATCAGAAGTGGATTGAAAAATAGAACCATCCTGTTCGAGTTCTTTGCGTAGCTCTGGAGCATTTACAATATTGCCATTGTGGCACATGGCAATGCCACCATGGGCATATTCAAAGGAGAATGGTTGGCAATTACGCAAGCCTGATTCACCCGATGTTGAATAACGAACATGACCAATGGCAGCAGTGCCTTGTAATTGTTTGATGTCAGATTTTTGGAAAACATCAGCCACCAAACCCATGCCACGATGGCTGTTAAAGCTATGGCCATCGGTGGTTACAATGCCAGCAGATTCTTGACCACGATGTTGCTGTGCATATAAACCCAGATAGGTTTGATTTGCAGCCTCTGCATGATCAGAAATGCCGAATACGCCGCATTCATCACGGAAGTGGTCGTCGTCAGAAAAAGCATGCATGGCTGGCCTCATTTGAGCTGTTGTTGGATAATAGATTTTAAAGCTTCTTTATCCCCAATTGGTATATCTTTAAGTATGGTTTTGGTGCTTGTGTTTTTATGTTGTGGTGCGGCGATTCCTGCTTTGCCTTGTCGTGAAAATGGATAACCCTCGGGAATAGCTTGCCCCAATAAGTCAGAAGCTTGAATCGCGAAGGGTGTTAACAGGCTTTTCTTAGCCCAAGCTTGGTCGGGTTTGGTATAAGATGTGTAAATAAGGAAGGATAAGGCGATGAGTAATAAGCCGCGAGCAATACCGAAAAACATGCCTAATGTACGATCAGTTGCGGTAAGGTCTGCCATATCAACAAGCTTACGAATCAGCGCGCCGACAAGTCCGATAACAATCATAATAACAACAAATATCATCACAAAACCAGCAATGTCGGATGTTGTGCTATTCGGAATCCATTGACCTAAAAAATCACCCGCAACGCCTGATGTACGGCTGGCAATCAAGAATGCCGCAACCAAACCAATCAGTGAGATAATTTCGCGAACAAAACCTCGCCATAGCGAAAGTACCATGGAGAGACCAACAATGCCTATGAGAATATAGTCAAAATAGTTCACATATACCGCCCATGCTTGCCTGTATTGCTGCTCTGTATTGCGTGAAAGTGCCTGAATACATACAAAACCTTTTCATACCTCTTAGTGTAAAGCCATTTGTGCTGCACCTGATAGATGTTTGACAGGAATAAACTCAGGTGCAGTCGTTGTGTCGCGAAGCGTAGCAGCAAGATTGGCTTCCTGCACTCTTGTATGATTTTCGTGTGGCATAAGCATTTGTGTAAAGCCCAAATTAGCGGCTTCTCTGGCGCGATTTTCTGGGTTGCCAACAGGTCTAATTTCACCTGTTAAACCAACTTCTCCAAATACCGCCATGTTATGTGGCAAGGGCTTTTCTTGGTATGCAGAAAGGATTGCCAATAACACCGCAATATCCGCAGCAGGTTCAGAAATCTTCACACCGCCTGCAACATTCACATACACATCATGCCCTGAAAGCGGGATGCCGATGCGGCGCTCTAGTACCGCAGTCAACATGGCAATACGGTTTACATCCAGCCCAACAGATGAACGTTTGGGTGTGGCATAGACGGTTGGTGCAACTAGGGCTTGTACTTCTACCAGTAGTGGACGAGTGCCTTCCATGCATGCCAATACAACAGAGCCTGGAATGTCCGCTGCACGTTCAGATAAAAACAGCCGTGAAGCATCACGGATGCCAATCAGTCCAGCATCTGACATTTCAAATACACCAATCTCACCTGCAGGTCCAAAACGATTTTTTACAGCTCGCAAAATGCGATGGGCATGACCACGGTCACCTTCAAAATAAAGGACAGCATCAACCATGTGCTCCAATACGCGCGGTCCTGCCAAAGCCCCATCCTTGGTGACATGCCCGACCAAAATAAGAGCGTGTCCTTGTTGTTTACAATTTTGAATCAGCGCAGATGCACAATCACGTACCTGTGAGACCGTGCCTGGCGCACTGGTCAAAAGATTGCTGACGGTAGTTTGAATGGAATCAACAATGACGGCGATGGGTTTAAGTTCAGTAATGGTAGCAAGCATGGATTCGAGCGCACATGCTGAGACCAATTGTAACTTGGGGTGCAAGGCTTTAATACGTTCGCCACGCAAGCGTACTTGCTGGGTTGATTCTTCACCCGTGATATAAAGCACCGTACCTTGTGCTGATAGTTTGGCGGCTGCTTGTAATAAAATAGTAGATTTTCCAATGCCTGGGTCACCACCAATTAAAATAGCTGAGCCTGGTACAATGCCACCGCCCAATACGCGATCTAATTCTTCAATGTCGGTGGAGCGACGAGGGCTTTCTTCTGTGGAGATGTCGGTAATGGATATACTGTTTAGTG
>JAUZQR010000126.1 GCA_030950865.1 Mariprofundaceae bacterium
ATTCGCCAAAGTCATCATTATAATCTTTTCCATCAAACCGAGGCTGTTTCGAAGCAGCACCCTCTGCGCCAGTCTCATTATTCATTCTTGCATTATCCTCATATAAGTCCTCATACATAGCACAAGATGACAACCCTAATAGTAATACAAACATCCATAGCTTATTCATCGTTCACTCCTGTAAAGACTCCGATATTGTAGTGACTCATGAGAAAATAATATAGTATCATGCCTATATAGAGGTGTTAAAAGTTACACCTGCTGAATTTAGCTATCACCTTCTGTAGGTTTTCATATAAAGTACGCATGATGCTACATAGGTTTTTTCAATACGCTCAAAAAATATCCCTTTATTTCATGGGTATTTTATTGTTTTCTATAGTCGCGGCTAAAGCATCCGAACCTATCGATGTTAAACTTCAACGCACTTACTTTACAGAAGCTCGCGAGGCTCTGAAAAGTCATGATGCCCAAACATTTCAGCAGCTTCGTAATAAGTTAAAAACATATGCCTTGGCACCTTATTTGGATATTTGGCAGGCGCGTCAATCACTTGATAGCCATAACGATTACCAAGTCGAACAGATTCTCAACCATTACCGTGATATACCCGAAGCCATCGACTTGCGTATCGCATGGATGAAAAATCTAGCTGAGCGTGGTCAGTGGCCACATGTCGCAGCGCAACTAAAGCTTATCAACCGTGCCAATCAAGCTTTTCCAAAAATATCATTACGCTCCGCTTGGTATAATGACAATAAAGAGCTCGCCTTTGCATTATTATCTGAACAATGGCGCACGGGTAAAGATATACATACCTATGCCATACCATTCCTATATCCTGCATGGAAAAAAGCTGGGTTCCCAAGTGCTAAAGATTCGTATGCACGCATTATTTACCTTGCCAAACATAGCAAATGGAAGCGCGTTCAAGCCTTGCAAAGCACATTATCCAATAGCGAGCAAAAGCTTTTAGCACTCTGGAAGAAAGCACAAAAAGAGCCCGCTTTTGAGCTGCAAAAAATCCATACATTCAAAGCTGGAAATCGACTCATATACCCCATCATCCAAGATACCCTTCGTCGTTTATCATCTTCTGATATTACCGCATCGTGGCAATACCTGAAAAAATTGGAATCCTATTTAACTGTAAAACAATTTGGTTATTTGCAGCGTAAAATTGCATTACGCGCAGCCAAACAGCACAATATTCAATCCATCGTATGGCTTGCGAGCTTAAATGAATCCTTACAGAATAACGAGACGCGAGCTTGGCATGTGCGCATATTATTATGGCAGCACAAATGGCAACAAGCCATTGTCGCCATTCAAGCTATGCCAGAGTCACAACAATTAAGCAGTCGTTGGTTATATTGGCAAGCCCATGCCCTGCAAGTTTTGGGTCAAAAAGCCACTGCTAAATTATTGTTCGAGCAAGTGGCAATGGGGCGTGGTTATTATAGTTTCTTAAGTGCCGATCGTTTGGGTAAACCTTACCATATGGATGGTAAACCTATAAAAACCTCATCCCTAAGCAGCTTAAAAAAAGAGCCTTATATTCAGCGAAGCTACGAGTGGTTTCAACTACATGAAACAGCAAAAGCAAGCCGCGAATGGAATCAAGGTCTACGCAATGCATCACGCAAAACGTGGTTGCAAGCACTACAGCTTGCTGCATCGTGGGGTTGGTATGAGCGAACGATTCAGGCTGCGACACGTACAGGTGCTTATGATGCGCTCACCTTACGCTTTCCTTTAGCCTACATGGATGATGTGCAACATATTGCCAAACAAACAGGGCTGAAAAGCTCCCTTATTTGGGGTATTATACGTCAGGAATCAGTATTTAATGCTAACGCTATATCACACACTGGAGCGCGTGGATTGATGCAGTTAATGCCAACAACAGCAACATACATCTCAAAAAAATATGGGCTTGGAAAAATACATAAACAAGAACTTTTCAAACCATCCACAAATATTCAGCTTGGTTCTCTATATTTAGCAAATTTATTAAAGCGTTTTGATGACCAACCAGCCTTCGCCATTGCAGCATATAATGCAGGCCCAACACGCGTAAAACGCTGGCAAGAGCATGTATCATTGGAAAATATGAACATTTGGGTGGAGCTCATACCATTTAATGAAACACGGCGTTATGTGCAGCAAGTTATGGCATTTACCACTGTCTATGATTGGCGCTTACAACAGCAATCATCAGGGTTATTGGCACGCAAAAATGCACGGTTATTATCGAAATAACCAAACTCAAATGAAGTTCATACACTTGTAGTGCGCCCTGTCACATACCACCATTTATAAAGCTATACTTTACCTTCGCAGGTTAGGCAATTATGCTAGCCAGATATTTCCACACACAGGTTGCCCATTATGTTACAAAAGATTTTTGGTATTTTTTCACGCGATATTTCAATTGACCTCGGCACAGCCAATACGCTGATTTATGTTCGAGGCGAAGGTATTGTGCTTAACGAACCATCCGTCGTCGCCGTTTATGAAGGTGGTGGACGAAAAAATCGCAGAGTTTTAGCTGTCGGTACAGAAGCCAAACGTATGTTAGGCCGTACGCCTGACTCTATTTCTGCCATTCGTCCCTTATAAGACGGTGTGATTGCTGATTTTGTAATTACAGAAGAAATGCTAAAACAGTTTATTCGCAAAGTACATAAACGTTCTTGGGGTATCGCACCACGCATTGTTATTTGTGTTCCATATGGCTCAACACCTGTGGAACGCCGTGCAATTCGAGAATCTGCTTTATCGGCTGGCGCACGAGAAGTGGACGTGATTGAAGAACCTATGGCAGCATCCATTGGTGCAGATTTGCCTGTCACCGAAGCCTCTGGCTCTATGGTGGTTGATATTGGCGGCGGCACATCCGAAATCGCAGTCATTAGTTATGGCGGCATCGTATATTCACGCTCTGTTCGTGTGGGTGGCGATAAAATGGATGATGCCATTATCAACCATTTACGTCGTAAATATAGTCTACTTGTTGGCTCTCCCACAGCAGAAAAAATTAAAATACAATTGGGCAGCGCATACCCACAAGAAGAACGCCGCGAAATGGAAGTAAAAGGTCGCGATTTAATCAATGGTGTGCCAAAAAATCTGCTCTTGGATGACTCAGAAATTCTTGAGGCATTAACCGAATCTGTGAATGCTATTGTTGATGGTGTGAAGGTTTGTTTGGAGCGCACACCGCCTGAACTTGCGGCTGACATTGTCGATAAAGGCATTATGTTAACAGGTGGTGGCGCACTATTGGTTGGTTTGGATCAATTGTTACGCGAAGAAACAGGCTTGCCCGTTACGATTGCCGATAACGCCCTCAATTGCGTGGTATTGGGTAGTGGGCGCGTGCTTGAAGAGTTGGACCGCATGCGAGGCGTGCTCTTCGAGGAGTAAGTCGTGCCGCGTCGCCATATGCTTTGGCGTGTTGTTTTGGGCTTACTGATATTTGTCGCCATTTTAGCCTTGCAGCGAATGCCCATAGGTCAATATCTGACACTTGGTTTATCGCCACTTATTTCTACCCTGCATGCACCAGCTCGCTGGTGGCATGATAGTGAGCTATGGCTGCAAGAGCATGATAAGTTACAAACAGAGTTAATAGAAACACGAAACATGCTTGAGCAACAAACCGCATTGATTCAACAGGGAAAGAGTCTGGCCGAAGAAAATACGAGGCTAAGAAAGCTTCTTAAAATCACCAATATCCATGGTTATACATGGCGTGCTGCGCAAGTGCTGGGGCGAAGCCCTGATAAGAAGAGCCAACGCCTCATTTTACAAGTGCAAAGTAAACCTGATGATGTGATTGTATCCAGTTCTGGTTTGGTCGGATTGGTTGATAAAAGTCATGCAGGATCTGCGGTGGTTCGCACCATTCTTGATGCCTCATTAGCTGTTCCTGTTACGATTCCAGGCTCGCCACTAGCAGCATTAATTCGCGGACAAGGCGACCATCTGCTTGTTGATTTCATTCCTTTGGATCAAGTGCCTGCCATCGGAGCCATTTTACAAACCAGCGGTGCTGGCGGTATATTTCCACCTGGTATCTCAGTCGCACGCATTACACATATTGAAGCTTTGCAAGGGCGTGTATTTGCGCGTATCGAAGCAAAACCTACAGCACACTGGCAACGCGATAATTGGCTTGCTATCGCCTCCCGAATGTCCTCACCGACTGATTCTTCAGCACCATGAGCATCCCACTCTTACTGTTCGCCTGCCTAATCGGCATCATATTTAATTTGGGTTTTTCTGGTGTGTTTTCACAACCCGATTGGTCATTGGCATTATTATTGGCAGCACTGCTTGCCCATCGCGGCAACTGGTTGTGGGTTTCTTTTGCTACAGGAGCCCATGATTTAGTTTTGCACTGGTCAGTCTTTATCAGTCTACCATGGGTACTCCTCACCCCCATCATCATTACATGGAGCGATGCACAAATTGGTCCGAGTCTATTGCAACGCATGTTTGCTATGCTAATGGTTATTTCATCCATTTTCTTTGCAGGGTGGAGTTTTCTCTCCTGTGTACTAACACTATTGTTATGCCTCATTTTTTGGCATTTGATTGCACGATTGTATGTTCAGCCAGCTTAATATTCGCCATCGCTTTGAAGGGCGCATGTGGTTCTTTCAAGTTAGCATGTTTGTACTGCTGCTCATCCTTTTATTTCGCATGGTTAATCTGCAATTTTTGCAACATGAAGGGCTTATGTTACAAGCTGAAAATAACAGGCTTAATGTTGTGCCTGTCTTACCAACACGCGGTACAATTACCGACCGCTTTGGTGTCGGTCTAGCCGTGAACCATATCTCCTATCGCCTAACCATGATTCCTGAACGCATTGAAAACATGGATGCGATGATGTCGCAATTGACATCCATCATGCAATGGACTCCCAGCCAAGTTAAACGTATCAAAAAGCGTATTAAGCGCTCTCGAAAAGATCGTCCCGTACTACTGCATGATAAATTAACATGGCAACAAGTTGCGCCACTGTCCGCACGTTTACATCGCCTTCCTGGCTTGGATGTGCAGGCAGGAACACACCGTTTTTATCCTTACAAAGAACTCACATCACATTTAATTGGCTATTTGTCCTTGGCACGAAACAGAGACCTTAAAAGAGGTTTCTTACGCAATGAATATATCGGTAGAAGTGGCTTGGAGCGCTCTTTTGAAAAGCGTTTGCATGGCACCTTGGGCAGCCAACAGGAAGAAGTCGATGCGCATGGGCGACGCATTGCTGTATTACAACAAACACCATCATCTATGGGTGAAGATATTCGCTTGAGCCTTAATGTAGAGCTTCAAAAAGTCGCTGCCAAAGTGATGGGCAAGCGTACAGGTGCTGTTGTGGTTATGGATGTGCATAGTGGCGAGGTACTAACATTATTAAGTACGCCAGGCATCGATACCAACCAATTTACATTGGGATTAGAGCAGAAACAATGGCAAGCTTGGTTAAACGATGATCAACGCCCGCTACTTAATCGCACCACACAAGCTGCTTATCCTCCTGCATCAACATGGAAACTGGTTTCCAGCTTTGCAGGTTTACGCCAAGAAGTGCCATTGGCAAATCGAAGTGCCCAATGTGAAGGTTTTATACAACTTGCGGACAGAAAAATGCGTTGCTGGAAACGCAAGGGGCATAAAAAAGTAAATATGCATGATGCTATTATGCACTCGTGTGATGTATATTTTTATGAATTGGGTGATCAACTTGGCATGCAGCACCTCAGTGATGAGGCAAAACTCTGGGGTTTTGGTGAAATCACAGGTGTTCCACTTCCACCTGAATCACGCGGGCATTTAGCTTCTAATATGCAACACCTACATAATGGTCGTGAACGTCATTGGTCGCGTGGGCAAAATATGATTACAGCCATTGGACAAGGTCAAACGACCGTGACTCCTTTACAAATGGCGCGTTTTGCCGCCGCTATTGCCAATGGTGGTGATATATTGCGCCCCCATCTCGAAGCTGGAAAAGACCCTGAAATTATTCGCCATGTAGATGTAAAGCCTGAATATTTGAAACGTATACAAGAATCAATGTATGCCGTTGCCAACAAAATTGGTGGAACAGCCTTCTATCGCTTACGTCATGCAACTTGGAAAATTGCAGGTAAAACAGGTACTGCCCAAGTTATATCCATGTCTCAAGATGATGATGACAAGAAAGATAAAGCCCCCGAAATAGATAAACATAAAGATCATGCTTGGTTTATGGGTTATGCGCCTTACGAAAACCCAAAAATTGCATTTGCAATCATTGTTGAACATGGCGGTCATGGTGGTAGTGCTGCAGGTCCCATTGCCAAAGCGATGGTTAAAGTACTGGCTGCACAAGAGGAAAAACAATGATTTCCGTCATACAACGCATGGATAAAACCATCATTATCTGTTTATTAAGCCTGTTAACATTAAGCTTGTTTGTCTTGTATGCTGCTGTACATGATGGCGATATAGCAGTCTTTCAAAAACAAGTTATTTTTTGGTGTTTGGGTCTTGTCGGATTTATAGGCATTTGTTTTGTGCCTTTGCGATTGATGGGTTTACTGGCATGGCCAGCCTACCTTGTTGCACTTTTAAGTTTGGCACTG
>JAUZQR010000127.1 GCA_030950865.1 Mariprofundaceae bacterium
ACGCACGTATTATCAAGGTTTGCACACATTAGAAATCATGGTGAATGGTGTTTTTATTGGAAAGTCTGACTTTCAACTGTTGATACCATGAATAAAATGTTTAATTATCCAGACTTATTCAGGGCTTGCTAAGGAGTTAAACATGAATAAATTACTCATTTTCTTTGCTGCAGGTTGCTTGGGTGCGCTCGCCAACAGCCTTGCTGTATGGTTATTCGGACATTATGGCATCACATCATCAATGGGTGTTGCAATCGCACCCTCTTTATCAGCTCATTGGCTTTATCCTCGCATTGTTTGGGGCGGTCTTTGGGGTTTATTGTTTGTTTTACCGATGCTGCAATCAAGATTGTTGCTCAAAGGCGCTGCTTTAAGCTTATTTCCCACAGCAGTTCAATTATTCGTTGTCTTCCCCATAATGGCTCATAAAGGTGTTGCAGGGCTTGATTTGGGGCTACTTACGCCATTGTTTGTATTGTTTTTCAACTTGGTTTGGGGTGTTGTTACTGCTTGGACAATCAAGTTTGTAAAATAATACCTCTGATTTCATGTTTTAATGAAATCTGGCTGATTGGTATTCTATAATAACACCAGATACATCGTATTTCAGCCGTTAAACAAACGTTAAAAGGAGACTTGTTATGTTACACATCACCCTTGATGAAAAAAGTGGTATCGCCACGTTTAAACCCGATGACAGTTTGTCCGAATCAGACTTTAAAAAAGCTGTGCATATTATTGACCCCTATCTCAACAAATTCAAAAAACTAAACGGTCTTATTATAGCTACCAAGGAATTCCCTGGTTGGAAGTCCTTTGCAGCATTGGTTTCACACCTGTCTTTTGTGAAAGACCATCATAAAAAGATTGCATGTGTTGCTTTTGTTACCAATTCTCCAATTGGCAATCTCGCTGAACCAATCGCAAGCCATTTTGTATCAGCAGAGATTAAATCCTTTAAATATAACGAACTAAAAGCTGCTAAAACATGGATTACTGAAAGTAATCAATAGGGTTTATTGTAATATTTCTACACACTATGAGAAAGCCCAGTTGATTAAAAACTGGCTACCGCCCATGACCACAGGGCCGATGATGGCTTGCAGCCAACCCAGTACCAACAATACAACGATAATAATAAATCCATAACGCTCAAGCTTGGATAGTTGATATGCCATTGGACCAGGCAAAAGCCCCACAGCCACACGACCACCATCCAAGGGAGGCAATGGTAACAAGTTAAAAATAAACAATACGAGATTGATAATAATCGAAGCCTGACACATCAATGCCAATGGTTGAGTGAACCACAGCATGGATTCAGGCATCGCTGCGGCTATAGCCAATACTGCTGTGGATAGTAATGCCAAAGCCAAATTGGTGAGCGGACCCGCCAAAGCAACCAATACCATATCACGATTGGGGTTTCGTAGTTTGCGCCAATTAATAGGAACAGGCTTGGCATAACCAAATAAAAATGGCGATTGCATAATCAATAGCGCAATCGGAATAAGCAGTGTTCCTACTGGATCAATGTGTTTGAGAGGATTTAACGTCAACCGACCCATCCAGCGCGCTGTATCATCACCCAGTTTATCTGCCACCCAACCGTGCGCTACTTCATGCAGCACAACGGCAAACAATACAGGCAATGCCCAAATGCTGATGCCTTGCATAATCGCATTTATGTCAAAGTTCATGCTGTTTCTCCGTAGGTATGGCATATGTATTTTTAATCAATTCACACATATTCTCAATCACCAACATCTGTTCATATAAGTGTGTCATAGATTCACCAAATTCATCCACACGATTTTCAATATTATGGATGCTCACATCAAACAAACGTGCATGCTCATGAAAGAAATAAGCATAAAAATAATCATGTTGATAGGTAAATTGTGCTCGAATATTATGCTCTGTCGCAAGCTGTGACATCCAAGCCATCATATCATCCGTTAAACACGCTTCTGCCAAAGCCATATTGCTGGCTCGCACACGATAATCCTTTTCAAATTCATCATGATGCATTTGTATATTTTCTAAACTTAGCCAGTCAACACTAGGCACATCCCCATCATCACGATCATGATACCAAGACTCATCATCCAACTGAATTTCGGAAGCTACAGCATCGATAAGTTTGGATAAGCTATGCCCCAACAAACGCTCGGCTTTTTCGGAGCGTACAACCACTTGCCCTTGAACATCATGGCTGAGTTTGCACATAAAAAACACACCGCCCAGTGGGTCAATACGATTTCTATCCAACCATGGCTCCAACGATACCATAGAAGCTTTGGCTTCTAGACCTGCAAAATTCCCCTGAATTAAATCATGTGTTTGCACTTCAAATTTATTCACGATCGTATGATGAGGGTAATAAAGTGGCACAATCATACTGCTTTCAACAGTTGAAATATCTATGCCTTCATTCGCCTGATAATGCACATTAGGCAATATATGCTTAAGCATGGGTTTAGTCAGCTCTTGTCGATAAATATGCCTAAATATTTCCAATCGCTGCATATACTGAAAGCCAAGTTGCATCATCTTAAAGCCTACCCATGCAAAGGGACCTAAAAATGGAACGGCTTTGATAAGCATACTAGATAATGAGTCATCCAATGATAAATATGACATGAGTACCATGCCTGCAATGAAAGCCACCGCTGCAATCATCAGCACCTTTTTCATTTGGCTGCCCCAATAGCCCACAAAACTTTGACGAGCAGCTTCAACTTCAATCGCTTTAGCTTTTAAATGCGCGTTAAAATACGTTTTACATTGTTCTAGATTTTTCATATCAACGCTTCAAAGCCTTTATAATCGCCTCTACACGCTTGCGATTCACACCAAAATCAGAGCGTCCAATCCGCGATGCAGAGCGTATATGAATCAAACCTTCACCTCGATCAAAGCGTGCTTCCACATCATCAACATAATGAAAGATTGGTGTGCTAAATGTGATATGCATGTAGTCATCTTTGGCTATTTCAACATGCCCACCTTGCTCGGTGATGACCCGCTTGAAACGCGCCCATATTTTGTCATTGCCCGCAATTGCTTTGATAAAATGTTGCGCATCA
>JAUZQR010000128.1 GCA_030950865.1 Mariprofundaceae bacterium
CAAATGGGAATGTGTGATGTTTAAAGGCAAGCGCCTCTGGAAACTCCTCTAACTATTCATATCACCACTGACTTGTTCGAGAGCGAGGCAGAAAAGTGGAGTTTGCTCCTGCAAATGAGCATTTTCTAACACTGCTATCGAACAAGTCAGTGGTGATATGAATAGTTAGAGGAGTTTCCAGAGGCGCTTGCCTTTAAACATCACACATTCCCATTTGGAATGATTCCCATTGGGAATTTCTGTCGCACCCGTAAATAAATAGCCACCTTTTTTCATCGTTCTTGCCAAACGATCAATCACATTCTTTCGCTCTTCAGGTGAAAAATAAATCAATACATTACGACAAAACACAATATCAAAAGGCCCAAATCGGCGTACTTGGCTGACCAATGCATCATTAACCAAATTTGCTGTTTGAAACGTCAGCATTTCTTTTAACTCATCACATACAAACCAATCAAGACCTTCTTGCGTAAAAAAGCGCACCAATTGTTTGACTGGCATACCCCGCTGCACTTCCATCTGAGAATATTTTGCCTCACGTGCATAAGAAATCGCACTTTCTGACAAGTCTGTACCTAAAATCGAAACACGTTTATCTGCCATTGCCACAGTCTCGGAAGCTGTCATCGCAATCGAATATGGTTCCTGTCCTTTGGATGAGGCCGCCGACCATATTTTTATATTTCCATGGCAATTCCCAGCATGTGTTAGCTCTGGAAACACCAATGTTCTCAAAGCTTCAAAAGGATAAGTATCTCGAAAAAACAACGTTTCATTGGTTGTCATCGCATCCAAGAAATGATGCGCAAGCTTGCCATTTTCATCACGTTTAATTTGTTGAGCCAAGGTATCCATGTCAGAAATTTCAAAGTTGCGTAATAGGGTCTGCACACGCGAACGAATCAAATATAATTTACTATCATCCAGCACCAAACCACTTTTACGCAGTAAAAATTCCCGCAAATAACAAAATAGCTCTGGTCGTAGACTCATAACCCACCCATTCCACAACACTTCATGATAGCGGCTGCAATATCATTAAGTGCTATAACCTCACTAGCAGCCCCTGCCTTTACAGTTTCTCCAGGCATCCCCCAAACCACACTACTGGCTTTATCTTGCGCAATAACATGCATTTTCTTATCGGCTAAAGCCTTTGCACCAGCAGCACCATCATTGCCCATGCCTGTTAAAACAACAGCCATCGTACGAATACGCGGTGCCAATGCTGCTAGCGAATGAAATGTTACATCCACAGCAGGCTTGCAATGATTGACCCGCTCTCCATCCACCAAATGTGCGCGTAATTGGGTTCCAATACGTTCAATTTCCATATGAATATCACCAGGCGCAACGTAAATACATCCCGCTTGCAATACCATGCCATCTTCTGCCAGTTTACATGTTAGAGTAGTATTTTTTTCCAACCGTTCAACCAATGAAATAAGAAACAATTTCGGCATATGCTGCGTGACCACAATTGGCACAGGAAAGGATACTGGTAACATGCTCAAAACCGTATGCAGCGCGACAGGACCACCTGTACTCGAACCAATCGCAATAATATCAGGGCAACTTCTACGGTTCCCTGTAGTGTTTTTCACCATCCTTGTCGGTTTATTCTTACCCACCCTACGTTGCGTAACAGTGGTAATACTTCGTGCCAATGGAATTTTTTCTTTTAATACTTTCTGCAAAACCTCCCTTGGTTTCTTTTCCAAACAAGTCGATTTCAAAATAAAATCATAAGCCCCAGATTCAAGCGCTTGAACAGTTTTTTCTGCACTGGTTTCTGATTCATTGCTAATCACCAATACGCGCACCTCTGGCGCTTCTTCTTGCAAACATTGCAACACTTCAATACCCGTTAAAAATGGCATTTCCATATCCAGCGTCACCAAATCAGGTTTGAGTGTTTTAATTTTCTGTAGCGCATCCCGTCCATCACGCGCTACGCCCAACACCTCGATATGCTCCAGCTCACTCATGCAGCCACGCAAAAAGGTGCGGAAAACCACATCATCATCAACAATCAATACACGTGTAGATTTATTCATTTTTCGTACGCAATGCCAACAATATCTAGCTTATCCATTACCATTTCTTTATCAAATGGCTTCATAATGTATTCATCCGCACCTGCTGCAAGCGCTTTCAACATGGATGGCATGCCCGTTTCTGTGGTGACCATAATCACCGAAGGCTCTGTAATATGTTTGGCATCCGAGCGCAGTGCCACCAAAAAATCATAACCATTCATCACAGGCATATTCCAATCCAAAAGAACCACAGATATATCATCATGCGCTTGCATTTGTTCTTGAGCCAACGCGCCATTGGCAGCTTCAAGCACTTCAAAACCAAGCGCCTGCATAATACGCCCCAATGAAATACGTACGACCTTGGCATCATCCACAATTAATGCTTTTTTTGTCATCGAAATCTCCCTATTTCATTATAACTCAATGTAATACTGCTTTATCAGGTGCGCCCTGCTCCGCACTGGGTATCGTCAAAGCAATAAACCTATCCACATTCACCAATACCAAAACACCTTGCTCTAATTTTAAAACGCCTTCACTTACTTGTCGCCAAATAGCATCCAGTGAGCGCGGTGTTGGTTCATAATTATCGGGATCCAAAAGCATCACTTCACCTACATCATCCACAGTTAAACCAAAATCTTCACCCGAACTGGTTTCAATAATCGCCACATGACAAGATTCATCCTCAGCTCTCTCTGGCAAACCCACGACTTTGCGCACATCCAGTTCAGTCATCACCCGACCACGCAAATTAATCAATCCAAGCACAGCATCGGGGCTCAAAGGCATTTGGGTTCGCTCCTGATTGGTTACCACTTCACGCACTTGCTGAACATGAAAACCAATCCATTGTTCCCCCACACGGCAGGTTAACAGTTCAGTATGCGCATGCTCTTTTACCGCTACCAATGCATTCATATATCACTCCCTTCTTCAACTAGCGCCCGCATCAAATACTGCTATCCACAACCACTGAACCTTCAACACTCAAAGGTCTTTTTTTCTTTATATTTGCCATCACTTCACCCAAGCCTTCGGTTAAACTCTGGCGATCCAGCTTCAACATTACTTCCACAAACTTATCCCTATGAGTCATATCAATTTCATCCACAGGTGTTGCAGTGAGTGCAACAATCGGAATATCATCAAATTCTTCACGCTCTCTCACCCAATCAGTCAATTCATAACCATTCATATTGGGCATTTCTAAGTCTGTTAGAATTAAATCAGGTCGTCTTTCTTCCAAGATTTTACATGCCTCAAGCCCATCTTTTGCCACCCATGCTTCATAACCCAAAACATCAAAAATTGGCATCACTAAATTCCTAAAAAATGCCGCATCTTCGACAAACAATATTTTTTGTCGCAAGCTTGTATCGTCTGAATTGGGTGAACTTGATGCTGTACGTGTAAACCAATTTATATCTGCTTTTTTCACCACTTCAAACACATCAATCACTTCCGTTGCCGTGCCATCAATCACTGATGTGCCTAAAAACAACGGATTTTCAGATTGTTTTTTAATTTCTAACGGTGTTTCAAGAATATCTTCCACCTGTTCAACCTGTAAACACATACGTTTATGCCCATCTGATAAGATTAAACCATACACCTCACCACTACATATTCGCTCTCCAACTTCAATCAACTCGCCCCAACGAATCACCGAGATGACATCATCACGGTATTGTAAGACCTCTGAGGTTCCAGAGTGTTCAATACGCTCAGCAGGAAAAAGTTCCAAGCGTTCAATCAATACCATTGGAATGGCAAAGCGCTGCTTACCTTGAGAAAAAACTAAGGTATGTTGCAATTCATCCTTAGAAAAGTCATTTTCATCATCATTTTCAGCTTGGCGTATCGCCTCCACTTCTGGAGATAGTTGCATCAAGTTAGCCAGCTCATTGCAATCAAAAATTGGAATCACAATACCATCACCCAAAATACTGCAACCACCATAAAACCCTAAATGTTGAAAGTGCACACCCAGCGGCTTAACAACAATTTCCTCAGCACCACAAATCTGATCTACCAGCACGCCAAAGTTTCGATCTCCCAAATCAATCACCACAATCGAGCCTTCATCTTCAACTGTATCACTCAATTGCAATTTCTCTTTTAGTCGCATGATTGGCAATAGCTTTCCACGCAAACGGTAAAATGTTTGCCCACCAATCACCCGCCATTCTTGCGAATCCTTGGGCGCACTCAATAGCTCTTGAATACTCATTTGCGGAATAGCAAAACGTTGATTCTGACAACTCACAATCATCGCCGAGATGATTGCCAAGGTTAACGGAATGCGAATCCGCAGGGTTGTCCCTTTACCTGGCTCACTGCTGATATCGACATTACCACCAACTTTCTCAATTTCGGTACGCACCACATCCATGCCAACACCACGACCAGATAAATTACTAACCTGCTCAGCCGTTGATAAACCCGCGTGAAAAATAAGTTGGAGTGCTGCTTTGGCACTAATCTTTTCACCTTGCTCTTCGGTCAAAACACCCATGGTGACAGCTTTCTTTTTCACCCGTTCTGCATCAATACCAGCACCATCATCTTCAATAAGAATCACAATAAAGCCAGATTCTTGTGAAGCTGATAAACGCAACGTACCTTCAGCAGGTTTACCTGCTTTACGACGTTCATTGGGCATTTCAATACCATGATCGCAACTATTGCGAATAATGTGTGTTAAAGGATCTTTTAATGCATTTAGAATCGTACGATCCAGCTCTGTTTCTTCGCCATGCATCACAACAGATATTTTCTTTTCCAACTGTTTGCCCATATCACGAACAATACGAGGCACACTATTCCAAACACTTTGAATCGGTTGCATACGTGTGCGTAATAGCTTCGATTGTAGTTGTTCTGTAATATGATCGACATCACGGCTTACACGCACAAACTCCATATTTCCCGAAGCTTGAACCATTTGAACCAAACGATTACGGGTCAATACCAACTCACCGACTTGATTCATTAAAGAGTCCAATAAATCTACATCCACACGAATGCTACCAGAACTTTTTGGCTTCACAGACCCTACATTTTTCACAACCGTTTTCTTAACAGGCACTGGGCTACTTTTTTGTGGCTCTGCCACAACTTTCTTCACTACTTCAGCTTTACTTTCAACACTAACTTCAAGCTTAGAATCATCATCAGGAAGCTCAACATTAACTACTTCGGGAGCTGCTGGTTTCGCATTTTGAGCACCTTTTTTCACCACTACTTTCGCAACACCCAACAGCTTCAAGGCATCGCCTGCTGTAAAACCATCCAATTCTTTCAACTTCGCAAAACCTACATCCATCACTGCTTGGGCAGAAACCAAGCCATTTTCTGCCAATGCAGCCGCAGCTTTTTCAGAGATATCCGATGCCCATGTTTGGAGCGTTTCCAGTCCTCCAGAAACACTTTCATTGCCTGTATCTTCTTGCTCAGCTTCAACAACTGAATTTTCACCGTCTGCCATCGTCGCCACCAAACGCTCAGCAGCATGCAAACGCTTAATCAAGCCACTATGATCTATATCTGGTTCTGCGCCTTCCGCTTCAAGCCCCTCCAACAAGCTTGTAATGGCATCCGCACACTCCAACAATAATGATACAAGATCTGCATTCATCGCAAATTTTAACGAACGTATTTTACTTAAAAGGTTCTCACCCGCATGCGCCACTTTTTCCAACCCAACCAAACCAAGGAAACCACAACTGCCTTTCACAGTATGAATAGCACGGAAAATAGCTCCCAAAATCTCTTCATCTTGAGGATTGGCTTCTAAATCCATCAATTGTTGCTCGATGGCAGATAGGTTCTCGTTACTTTCCGTTAAAAATTCCGCTAATAGCTCTTCATCCATACCTTGCTCCGAAGTCATACATTTCACTTAGAGTATCTATTCACATTAAAACAGCATGCCGCCAACCACCTCAATCAAAGCATCAGGTTCAAATGGTTTCACCAGCCATGCTGATACACCCGACTCATGTCCAATAGACTTCTTACCCTCACCAGACTCTGTCGTTAACATCACAATCGGCGTTTCTGCATAGGCAGGTATGGCTCGAATATTTTGAATCATCGTGAGTCCATCCATATTCGGCATATTCAAATCGGTTAAAATTAAATCATAAGGGTTATCTGCCGATGCTGTTGCCATATCCAAACCACAAGCACCGTCTTTGGCTTCATCCACCTGAAAATCAACCTTTAGCAAGGTACGTTTCACAGTAATCCGCACCATGGTTGAATCTTCAACAATCAATATTCTTGGACCACTCATAATTCCTCCTTCAAAACCATACGCTCTTCTTCCATCACATAACGCTGACTCACTTCCTCTTGCCATAATGCAGTCTGACCACTTTCAGGAACATGATTCGACCAATCCTTCAAACAACTTTTTACATTATTCAAACGCTGTGATACGCGATCAATATTTTGCAGGTCAGTCAAAGCCGCCATAATCAATTCTTCGACTTCTTCTGATACGCCCATATCAAGGATTTCAGTCAATTTGACCAAACCCTCTTCACAGCTCTCATTCAATAGTTCTAAGGAACCACCAACCTGCTTTTTAAGCACTCTTAACAATCGTTTATCCGCTTGCTGCGGCCACACTGAATCATTCATCACTTCACCTTCCAATACAGCCTTTTCCAACCCTGTTTCGGCTTGTTTTATGATACCCACACCTTTATTATCAATCTTGGATTCAACTTGCTTTGAAATTTCTTTTTCAACCACTTCTTCTACGTTTTCTTCTATAATGTCCTGCTGTATACTTTCAGGCGTTGCTTCAGAAGCCTCTTCACCCACGCCCTTAACATCTGCAACAACCTTTTCTACCACGACTTCTTGTACAGGTATTTCAATGGCTACCTCTACGTCACCCTCTTCTGTTTCATTTGCACTCAACACGCCACGTCGACAAAATAACAAGGTCACCGTTTGAGCAGGCACATCCATTTCCATGACAGGTGAACCAGCCAATAAATGCATGCGACTGCCCGTGTCATCCTGTGGCTGCGGAAACAGCTTGTTCAGAACAGTAAATGCCGTTTGTCCATCATGCTCAATTTCTGGCATCACATATGCCATAAGCATCCACCCACGGCGCAAGGCTTCTCGATATACAGGCACCCAATCCATGCCCGATTCAATTTCCACCAAACGCGTGGTTGCCACATCTTCAACAAGCACCGCATCACCCAACATGGCATCCATAAAAGCATAGCTTTTTTCATCTTGTTGGCTTTCCTCCTGATTCAAGTGCTTTCTAGCATGTGTAAGCAACTGCCTTGCCATAAACACGTCGTGAAAGGCATCTGGAGAACCAACATCCACTGCCAAATCAGGGTAATTCAATCCTGCTATTTCAAAAGATGAAACATGCTCACCACTGCGCGGCAATATCATCAACTTGGGTGGAGTCCACCATTTCACCTTGGCTTTGCGCTCTGAGAGCACATGCGCCACTTCATGGAACCACAATTCAAGTAGTGAATCTTCACTACCATTGGACTGTTCTTCAGGATAAAACATCATCACCTTGCAACCACGCAGCAATGATTCCCACACTTCTGTATCCAACCCATCCCAAGCATGTAGCGATACTTTCAACTCACATTGGCAATGTGCCGAAGCGCGTTCACACGCATCTTTTATACTACGATTTTGTAAGGTAAGTTTATCCTCATGCATCGTACTCAACACATGCACCGTAAGCTTATGATGCTTGAGAGCCATTTCTTCAATCATGGCAGGAAGACCTGCATGCCAACCTAAGAATATCATGGATAAATCCCAAGTTTCAGGCCATGTAAATTGTTTTAATAAATTCTGATGTGGTTGATTAGCATCCATCGACAAAGCACTTTCCATGATGCCCGACCAAAGCAATGTCGAGCCGCCCAAGCCCACGACATCAGTGAATATCTCATTTTTCTTAGCACGCATCAAATCACTAAATAAAACGAACGAACCATCCTCACGCCGTGCTGCCAAAAGGTTTACACCTGATACAAAACAATCCGTTAACCAAGCATCCAACACTTGCTTTTCCTGACCCGCAGACACCATGACCATACCACTGCTAGCTTGCACTTCAAATTCCCAAGCCATGGTATTCAAGCCTATTTCACCAGCTACCGCATCAAGCATACGAATACCCAACTCTGGCATCCAAGCGCAATGATGCATTTGATAAAGCATGCGGGCAGTCACAGATGCCGAGTTTAATACCGACATCGACATTGAATCGCTATATATCGATTGCAATCGTGTCGATAATTCTGCCTCTGAAATCATCATGCCATCGACTTTTAAGTCACGTACCAAATGATGGGTATCCACCAAGTTTTCTGTATCTAAAGTCTCGCTACCCTTGCGAAACAACACCAATTGACGAATGCCCTTCAAATGAAAGCGCGCCATTAAATCACGACTACCTGATGCTACTTCACGCACCGATAACCAACTACCAACACTGCTTGCTCCAGAAAGTGCCTGCCCATGAAAAATCCACACCGAAGACATGCTTTGCCGCATGCGTGCAAACAACTTATCCAACCTTTTTAAAATCGCCAACGATTGATCGTTCCAGCCCGCCAAAACCATCTGCTCACGTGCTGATAAAGGGCTATTGCTCAATTCACGCAACATATATTGCATGACATTTGAACCAAGGCTAACCATTAATGCGAAGAAAAATACGCCCGAAAGCACCAGCACCGATGTTAATCCCACTAACCATGGTGAGAATGCTTCTGGTGTCGCAGCACCAGGGTCGGTTAGCACCCGAAAAACATACAACATCACCTGAAACGGTAAATAATCTGCCGATGTAATATTACCATCATCATTGATGTCCATTTCAGGATAAAGGTAGAGCACTGCCAATGAGCCCATAATCATCATCGCTACCAGCATGCCTGCCAACATACTGCTTTCATTGCGAACTTCTTGTATAGCAAGCACCCGCTTGGCTGCTTTGGCAATATTACCAACAGGGTTCAGCATCACTAAAAAACGAATAGCGCGTAAACCAACCCAAGCCACTGCCACACCAGGAATAAGACCCAACACAGCGATACTGGCAAGCATATCCAACGATACAAAAGCCAATTCTGCCTTTTTACGTCCACCATTGGGCAAAACTTTAAGAATAGATACCGTACGACACACACCTTCAATCAATAAAAACACACCGATATACATCGCTACCGATGGCACGGCGATGGCAACACATGCCAAAGCAACCACAACCAAGGCAAAAGGCAGGGAGTAAACAAAGGTATCGTGGGTAAGAAAACGAAAAATCCGTAACATACGCAGCATATACATACCACGAAAAAGCCTAGCAACACGTAAATAAACAGCCTGCTGTAATGGATTCACTGGCATAAATAGGGCTGAAATAAGGCTAATCGTTGCCAAGCCATCCAATATCAAAAATACCAATTCTCCACGATTGCGAAAGTGATTCTCTTTTTGCAGCCAAAAGCGCAAACACCATTCAACCACAAAAAATACGCCCAATGTCGCCAATACAAAGCTATAGCGCTCAAACATGCATAACACGAGCGCAACAACGATTAAAATAGCATAACGAGGGTGTGAAAAAACACGCTCGCCCAGCAGCAGCCACTCACGGCGTGAATGCTCACCTGAAATCCAGCGTTTAACCCAAGCAGGCTGTGAACGCGGTGTTTTTTTCACATCAGCATCCGCCATCTCATCTAAAACCTCATGCGAGACTTTATCTGATACACTCAACACATCGTTTGCATCGTTTTGTGCCACCTTCACCACCTTACTTACTTCCGCCACAGCACATGCTACTGGTTGCTCTGGGAGAGCTTCCTGACCACCATTTGCGCCACCAACTAACGGCGACGCAATTCGGCTAAAAAATCACGTACCCGCTGTGACAAACCCTCGCCTTTTTGGCGAATATCTGTCGATGAAGTCAGCACATCTCCTGCCGCTTTACCTGTTTCAATCGATGCTTCTGTCACCGAAGCAATCGCTTCAGTCACACGCTGTGTTGCATCTGAGGCATATTGCACACTTTGAGCGATTTCACGGGTTGCTTCATTTTGCTCTTCTGTAGCAGCAGAAATCGCTTGGTTAATATCATTCATCTTTTGAATAGTTTCACCAATATGTCCAATCGCTTTGGCAGCACCATCACTTTCTTTTTGAATGGATGAAATTTGACCCGCAATCGTTTCAGTCGCTTGAGCAGTTTGATTGGCAAGCTCTTTGACTTCTCCAGCAACCACTGCAAAACCACGTCCAGCCTCACCCGCTCGTGCCGCTTCAATACTCGCATTGAGTGCCAATAAATTGGTTTGTTCCGCAATATCCGTAATCACCCGAATAACCTGACCAATTTCTTCGGATACCTTGGCTAATTTTGTAACATTTTGATTGGTCGTTTTAGCTTCTTCCACTGCTTGGCCTGACATATCCACAGCATTGCGTACTTGACGTGTTATTTCTGCGATTGAGGCTGTCAATTCTTCTGCCGCAGATGCCACAGTCATCACATTTTCATTCGCTTCTGCTGAACTATGGGCAACGCTTTCTGCTTGTGTTGTGGATTGTTCGGCAGTGCTAGAAAGGGTTTCACTGGAAGCCTGCATACCCACCGATGCTTCAATCAAATCATTGACCATGGTTGCAACATTGCTTTCAAAGTCTTCCGCTAACTTATGGCCTTCAGACGCATCATTCCACGACACCATAACAGAGTCCCATTCACCCTCATGATTATCAATAGCATGCGCAGAAAATTCGATTTGATGACCATCTGCCACAAAACTCGCCGTCATTGGAAAGCCTGCTCTATTGGAAAGAACTTTGCGCTGGTGCGCAGGGTCTTTATGAAAAATATCAATGCATTGCCCAATCATATTATCTACAGGACAAGGTAAGAAATTTTGAAGTTTCTTAAATAACTCAGTTGCGGCTGGATTCATATAGCTAATTTTCAAATCTTTGGCACCTGCAATCATGGTTGCCTGTGGAGATGCCTCTACCACACGTCGCAAGAGTGTAGCTTCAGATGATTGCTTTTGAAAAATAGCCAACGACTCCAACATTTCACCAATCTCGCCTCCTTCATTGGCAGTCACAGGAATCACATCACCTCTTTCCAAGGCATCCATTGATATTGCCACCTCTGAAATCGGACGGCTAACCGAGCGAGCAATATACCAAACACTGAAACCCACCAGTAAAAATAC
>JAUZQR010000129.1 GCA_030950865.1 Mariprofundaceae bacterium
GTGAACCATTAATCACACGCGCTGAAATATCATACAGAGAGCCGTGACATGGACAATGCCATCCGCCTGGCCAGTCTGCGGGAACAGAATCCCCCCACTCCTTACGACCTGCACTTGGTTTATAACCAGGAATACAACCCAAATGTGTGCAACTCGCAACCACAACCAAATATTGTGGTTTAATTGAACGATATTTGCGATTTTCATCTGTTAACCACTCAGCACTCACTGCTTCAATAGCTTTGGAATCCTTATCCTTTAGCATATCATCATGACCATCAATTTCTGCCAAAAGTTCCTTTGTGCGATTGGTTACAAACACTGGCTTCCCTTGCCATTGAATGACCACCAATTGCCCCTCGGCAACAGTTGACACATCATATTCAGTTTTTGATGCCGCTAATGTATCTGCAGCAGGTAACATACTACCAATAAATGGTACGATTGTTGCAGCCGCAGCTACACCACCCAAACCACCGGCAGCAAGATACAAAAAATTACGACGCGAATCGTCTGTCTTTTCTGTCATAGCTATCCTCCCCTCAAGTTTTTACAACATTTTACAAATAAACGAAGCTAAAAAAGCCCCTCTATTTACAAACTTTTTAAACCTTTACGCCAACTCGCGCAATTCTTGCATTGCCACAGCATAATCAGGTTTATTATAAACAGCAGAACCTGCAACAATGGCATCAGCACCCGCCCCACATACTTCTGCAACCGTCGCAGCATTAACACCGCCATCCACTTCCAAATGCGCATCTGAACCAGCATCATCAAGCATCTTACGTGCTTCTGCAATTTTATCTGTTACCGCATGAATATATGATTGTCCGCCATAACCTGGGTTCACGCTCATCAATAGAACCAAATCAACACAATGCAATACATTTTTAATGGTTGATAAAGGCGTGCCCGGATTCAACGAAACGCCCGCTTTACAGCCCAATGAACGAATCAACTGCAGCGTGCGCTCAAGGTGCACACAAGCTTCTTGATGGATTGTAATAATATCCGCACCAGCTTTAGCAAAAGCTTCAACCTGACGGTCAGGATGCTCCACCATCAGATGCACATCCAATACTTTTTCAGTATGTGGGCGAATAGCCTTCACAATGTTATCACCAATCGTGATTGGCGGCACAAAAGAACCGTCCATAACATCGATATGAACCCAATCACAGCCACCTACGTCAATGGCACGAATTTCTTTTTCTAAGTTGGCAAAATCTGCCGACAGGATAGATGGAGCAATAATTATATTTTTCATAAGTGCGAATTTATACTCATCTAAACACTACTCGTCCAGTGATATAATCCATTTTGCGAGTGTGCTTATTTGTTTTTCGCTCAATGGACCCCCTTTATTTTGCGCAAAAGCAGGCATATGATGGCTACCTGTACCATTCGAAATAATAGCATCCAAAATATTAACATCTTTAAATTTAAGTAAACTTGGCGCATACGCACCCATCGCTCCTGCACCGTGACACATCACACACACCGCAGTGTAAATTTCGGAACCAACTGTTTTACCTTTAGCAGGGTCGACGTGACAAGATGCACACTTTTCATCAAAAATACTTCTTTTTTCATTCATCATATGCGGATTTTTCTTAACATACAAAGTCAGCCAAGCCGTACTCTTTTTGCCATACTGGTCAGTCATTGTAATGGATTTTCGTATATCACCAAGCTTACCAAATGTATCGACTTCCACATGCAGTGATGTAAACGCTCCTCCCGCCAACATCCGCGTTTCAGGCTCAACGGTCGTACAACCACATGAGCTTTCCACTTTTGCAATTTGAGCAAAACCTCTACCGTTATTTCGAATTAAAATTGTCGCTGTGACCTTTTCTCCCTCCAAAGCAGTGCCCATATCTAGCTTAATAGGGTCAAAGACAAGCCCTAGCTTTTCGGAGGCATAACCGTCTACTGCAAACATCAACAAACACATGCTTATCAAAATTTTTATCAGTCGTTGCATCGTTAGCATTTCCCTAAGTAGGCTCTTAAAATATCAGGCATAGGCATATCACCATGCATTATCTCTAACAATACAGGCACTTCACATAACAATAAGTCATTCATAGCAACAATGACATCCATATCCTTGGATAACAAAGCCCCGTCTAAACCAGACAACCATGCATCCAATTCCAGCATGCCCTGTCGCTTCAAACGATAACGCAAGCGGCGCACATCTGTTCCCAATTTCGTAGTCACCCCTGTTTATGACTTCCGATTGAGTAACGTTCGTTTGATATGATTAATGGCAGCGGTCGGATTCAAACCTTTCGGGCAAGCTTCCATACAATTCATAATTTGATGGCAACGATATAATTTGAACGCATCTTCCAATTGGTCTAGTCGCTCCCCTGTTGCCTCGTCACGCGAGTCTTTAATCCAGCGGTCTGCTTGTAACAATACGGCTGGTCCCATAAACCTATCACCATTCCACCACCATGAAGGGCATGATGTCGTACAACATCCACACATAACACACTCATATGAGCCATCCAATTCAGCGCGCTCATCAGGTGTTTGTAAACGTTCATGCTCTGGTGTTGGCTTTTTGGATTGCAGCCACGGCTTAATTTGACGGTATTGATCAAAAAAGTGTGTGGTATCGACCACCAAGTCGCGAATCACTTCCATACTTGGCAAAGGTCGCACTTTAATTGGCTGTTTCAAGCCATCAATCGGTGTAATACAAGCTAAGCCATTCACGCCATTGATATTCATGCCATCGGAGCCACACACACCCTCGCCACACGAACGGCGATAGGTCAGTGTACCATCCAAGTGCCATTTGATATAATTCAACACATCGAGCAATTTCATGCCTATTTTTTCCACAGGCACATCAAATGCCTGCATATAAGGTTGTCCATCCTTTTCTGGGTCGTAACGGTAAATTTCGATAGTTATCATATCACGCATATCAATATACCCGCTTCTTTGGCGGAAATGAATCCACTGTCATCGGAATCGTTCGTACAGCTTTGTAATCTAGAGATACTTTGCCATGTAAAATCGAGCCTAAGGTATGTTTCATCCACTTTTTATCATCTCGCTCTGGATAATCATCACGCGCATGCGCTCCGCGCGATTCTTGGCGCGCCAAGGCACCCGCTGCTGTTACCCGCGCCAAAGCCATCAAGTTTTCCAATTCCAAAACTTCAATCAATTCAGTATTAAACACATGATGTTTATCATCAATCACCAAACGTGCCATGCGCTCAGCCAAAGCTTCGATTTTTTCTACGCCTTCGGACATAACCTCATCCGTGCGATACACACTAAAATGCGTTTGCATAATATGCTGCATATCTTCACGCAACACAGCAATACGCTCAACATCATCACTCTCACGATGTTCATCCAGCCAACGGTTCACACGTGCCACACCCGCCTGCCAGCAATCTGCATCTAATTTTGGATGATAACGATGCTCTTTCAATCGCTTCATCACCTGATTGCCACATGCCCGACCAAAGACAATAATTTCAAGCAATGAGTTACCACCCAAACGGTTAGCCCCATGCACCGAAACACAAGCACCTTCACCTACTGCATACAAGCCAGACATCACCACGTCGACAGCTCCATTTTTGCTATAAACCACCTCACCAAAACGATTGGTTGGCACACCACCCATGGTATAATGCGCCGTTGGCTGCACAGGAATCGGTTCTTTGGTGCAATCCACGCCTGAAAAACGCAAAGCCAACTCATGAATATTGGGCAATTTCTCTAAAATAAGCTCGGAACCCAAATGATCCAATTTCAACAGTGCATAATCTTTATTCGGCCCACAACCACGCCCTTCTTTAATTTCAATCGCAATAGCACGTGAGACCACATCACGACACGCCAAATCTTTGTCAGTCGGTGCGTAACGCTCCATAAAACGTTCACCTTCGGAGTTAATCAGATACCCACCTTCTCCACGCACTGCCTCAGTAATCAAGGGTCCAACATGGGCAATGCCTGTGGGGTGAAATTGAAAAAACTCCATATCTTCCACAGGCAAGCCTGCATCCAATACCAATGCACCACCATCACCTGTACAAATATGGGCATTGGTGGTTGTCTGAAAGATGCGACCTGCACCACCAGTCGCCAAAACAATCGCTTTGGCTTGAAATAAGTGGTATTCACCCTTAGCAATATCCCATGCCATCACACCCTGGCAGCCACCTTCATCAGTGATTAAGTCAAGGGCAAAAAACTCTTCATAAAAATGCGTGCCAGCCTTTAGATTCTGCTGATACATGGTATGTAAAATAGCATGACCCGTGCGATCTGCTGCCGCACATGTACGCGAAGCCTGACCACCTTCGCCAAACTCACGAGATTGTCCGCCAAAAGGACGCTGGTAAATTTTACCATTATCCAAACGTGAAAAAGGTACACCTTGATGCTCTAACTCTCGCACCAATTGCGGTGCTGCCCGACACATATATTCAATGGCATCCTGGTCACCCAAATAGTCTGAGCCTTTAATGGTATCATACATATGCCAATGCCAATGATCGGAAGAAACATTGCCCAAAGCCGCATTCATGCCACCTTGTGCCGCGACTGTATGTGAACGCGTTGGCAGCACCTTAGAAACAACCGCCACACGATGACCTTTCTCAGCCAATTGCAATGCGCACCGCAAACCTGCACCGCCAGCGCCAATAATGACCACATCATGAAAATGATGCTCAACT
>JAUZQR010000013.1 GCA_030950865.1 Mariprofundaceae bacterium
TGCGCTAGGCGATGAAGAACCAATCACCGTGCGCCCTGCTGACCTTATACCCGATGAGTTGGATGCTTTGACCCGTGAAATCGGCGATAAAGCCAAATCGGTTGAAGATGTGCTTTCATATGCCATGTTCCCAGCCATTGCATTGGAATTTTTTGCCGAACGTGAAACAGGTGAATTTAAACCTGAACCTTTAGAAGCACCTGCCGAAACATCTGAACACCATGCTGTGGCACCAAGCTTGGCACCGACAGAATTCAACATTACCATTCATGGTGAAGAATATCATATCAAGATTGATGGTTCTGGGCATAAGAGCGAAGAAATTCGTCCATTCTTTGTGAAAGTTGATAATATCTTAGAAGAAGTCTTTGTTGAAACGCTTACCGAGGTTGTACCAACAGCCGATGGTCAAATTGACACCAAACGTGCCTCCAAAGGCTCCAAACGCCCGAAAGCTACCAAAGATAGCGATGTCACATCGCCAATGCCAGGACGCATTGTGGCTATCAATGTTGCTGTTGGTGATGAGGTTACAGCGGGTGATACCGTATTAACAGTTGAAGCCATGAAAATGGAAAATCCTGTGCATGCACCTGAATCAGGTACAGTCAAAGCTATTTACGTCGCAGAGGGTGATACCGTTAACCCTGATGAATGCCTTATTGAAATTGAATAAATGCGTTTGAATAAACTGAAGTCGAATAGATTTTAAAACTAAAAAGGAGTCAAAAGGCTCCTTTTTTATGTTTTAAGCACATGCAAAAGAAAACTTATAGCAGCATCCACCGCTTGCGCTTGTATCTGTGCCCGCTCACCATCAAAGAGAAACTTCTTTGTCTGAATACCTTGCTCTGGATATGACACTGCCATCCATACTGTGCCTACAGGTTTCTCATCCGTACCGCCATCAGGTCCAGCAATACCACTGATTGCAATGCAAATGCAATGCTCATCACTGCCAGCTCCACCTATTGCCATCGCTTTCACTACAGGCTCACTAACTGCACCATATTTTTCTAACAGGCTAGAAGAAACACCCAGTTCATCCATTTTGGCTTGGTTGCTATAAGTTATCCAACCACGATCCAATACATCCGATGCACCCGATACACTGGCGATTTCCGCTGCAACAGCTCCTGCTGTACATGATTCCGCCGTGCGTAGTTTAAGATTCAATTCTCGGCATCGTTGCAGCAACCGTTCAACATGTTTAGATGGCATAAAATGTCCAACCAAGCAGTAATAATAACCCTGCTCCCATCACACCAGCCACCACATCATCAAACATAATGGACCACCAGCTAGGCCCCCAATGTTCTAACTGTCGAATGGGAAATGGCTTCCAAATATCAAACAGTCTAAATGCTAAAAATGTCATAAAAACACTAAAAAGTGTTAAATCGGCATAAATCGCAACAATAGCCATGCAAAGCCATTGACCAACCCACTCATCCACAACAATCCAACCAGGGTCTTGCTCAGTCATATTTTTAAGCACGGGTACGCATGCCAGACAACCCAAAACGAGCAGTATCACACTGGCAATAAACAAGCCCTGCCACTGCCATTCTATCCAAATCCAAGCACCCACAGGCAATGCCGCTAAACTGCCCCAAGTCCCTGGTGCTTTGGGCAACCAGCCGCTACCAAAACCTGCTACAAACCAGCGTAAAAAAGTTAAGCTTTTACTATGCGTATTATACTGCAAAATGATCGTACCCCGACTTTACTAGCTGGACATCTTCACCCTTATATTGCGCTTTCACACCTGAACCTTGCAGACATACACCCACCCATGTTGCCAACTCATTCAAACCTTTTGTATGCGCAGGGGCAGTAAATAATAATCCGTAATCTTCACCACCAGAAAGCATTACTTGCATCGCCTTTTTAGCACCTAATTCCTGACTCAATGATTGCCAATTTGGAAACTTCTCAACGTCCAGTTCCATCAAAATATTGGAGTCTTTGCCAATATGATTTGCATCCTGAAAAATGCCATCACTGACATCGATACAACAGCGCACCCCCAACACTCGTAACGCTCTGCCTTGCTGAATTTTAGGAATAACATCACTAAAATGCGAAATAAATTCGCCGCCTTTCTGTCCATTCAACCATTGTTGCAAACCCAATGCTGAAAGACCTGCTTGACCAAGAAACCAAACTTTATCGCCTATATTTGCTTTATTTCGCTGCATTGCAGTGCCTTTTTCCAATATGCCAGCCACTGTAATATTCAAACTGTTCAGCGGTGCATGTACAGTGTCACCACCTGAAAGTTCAACCTCATAACGATTCAAAGCATCCGTCACACCCTGCCCCATAGATTGTAATGCTTCTGTACTTTCAGCAACCACCGAGACCCATGCCCAGCAAGCTTCTGCCCCCATCGCTGCTAAATCAGATAGAGCCGCACAAACTGCACGATCAGCCGCTTTCTCAAGCGGAAAGTCATGTGGCCAATGTACGCCTTGCACAGCCGTATCGGTGCTTACCACCAGCTCGTGATTTGAGGGAAGGTTATGCACTGAAGCATCATCGCCATTCGTAATCATCGTATGTTTATGTTGATACCTAGCCTTGGATACAAAGCATTGTTCAATCAATGAGAATTCACTTGCGGGCATTAAGCAGACTCGGCAATAGAAAATGCCAATGCCGTGCCATCCTCATCACTTAAAGAAAGGTGAATATGTACAACACCCAAGGCTTTGGCTTGCGCTAATGCACCACCATGCAGCACCACATCGGGCTTGCCTGATGACTGATAAATCACCTCAATATCACGCATGCCAAAACCTACAAAACCTGTACCCAATGCCTTAGAAACTGCCTCTTTGGCAGCAAAGAACATTGCTAACCTCCGCGCTACGCCTTTGGCTTTTGCCAGCTCATATTCAGCATCGGTATATACCCGTTGAACGAACTTATCCGCAAAGCGAGAAAGTGAACTTTCGATGCGTAAAATAGCCACTTTATCGATGCCAATGCCAATAATCATTGTGAAAACCCATTCGAATTGCTTTTAAATCGAAAAAATAACATGATTTCTTAAATTATCTAAAAAAGCTGAATCAATGACTTAAAGTCAGATGTTGCTTGCTTCAAACCTTTGAACACCGCATCTGCCACAATGGCATGACCAATATTCAAGCCTTCAATTTCAGGAATATCTACCATCGCCGATGTATTTTCCAAGGTTAATCCGTGCCCAGCATGTACGATTAAATCCAACGACTTGGCATAAGCAGCCGCTTCACGAATATTTTGCAGTTCTTGCTCTTGTGCTTCACCTACAAGATTTGCAAAATGCCCTGTATGCAACTCAATCACAGGTGCGCCGATGGCTTTTGAGGCATCCAACTGCTCCCGAGTTGGATCAATAAACATGGAAACACGGCAGCCAGCATCATTCAATTTTGCCACGGCGCTTGCCATACGCGCTTGATGCCCTGCTACATCCAAACCGCCTTCGGTGGTTAACTCTTCGCGTTTTTCAGGCACAAGACACACAGCTTGTGGTTTTAAACGACAAGCAATCGCCACCATTTCATTGGTCACAGCCATTTCCATATTTAAATGCAGTTTTCCATCATGTGCCAGCGCTGCAAGAGCTTCCATATCCGCATCTTGAATATGACGACGATCTTCACGCAAATGTGCTGTAATGCCATCCGCACCGCCTTCCAAACACAATAATGCCGCCGCTATGGGATCAGGGTATGTGGTTAAACGCGCCTGACGTAATGTTGCAATATGATCAATATTTACACCTAAATGCATCTTTCACCTCAACTCAATACTGAGAAAACACTGCGTAGATATTCAGATTACCGCTGGTTTGTTTGAGAACAAGGCAAAAAAGCGGAGCTTACTATTGTAAGTGAGCATTTTTTAACGCTGCTATCGAACAAATCAGTGGTGAGCCGAATAACTTCACTGAAAACTTTCTGGTATTTTGACACCATGCTCCCGCAACACAAGCCCAATCATC
>JAUZQR010000130.1 GCA_030950865.1 Mariprofundaceae bacterium
TTTCCATTCACCGCTACGCACTTTTTCAGTAAAATCACGCATGCGATCTAATACCGAGTTAATCTCTGGCATCACATCCTTACCATCGACTTTAATCGGGCGATTCGAGCGGTTACGCAGTGCTACATGTAATACGGCGCGATTCTCTGTATTATTAATGGTTTCCCCTGAATACATGCGATCACGCATATCTTCCACGCCGCGCTCACGCGCCACATCTATTAAGCATTTCTTTGTCTCATCAGTGAGAATATTTTTGGAATAATCCACAAGCAAATCATTGAATTGCAAAGAAAAACGCTCAAAACGCGTGTTATCTTCTGCAAATAAATCACGCATATGAACATCTTTCATAGTATCATAATGCGCCTGCAAAGCCTGCCATGCTGAAGATTCAATCAGTTTCGTCATTAGTAAACCCCTTTACCCTCAGCACAGTACCCTAACGCACATGGACAAGCATTTCACCTTGATATTCATGAGTCATACAAAATAAAATTCATCATCGTGTTATTGTCATATAAAAGAATAATAAAGTTTATGAGTTGGTATCATCCAATACATCTTTCACAAACCATGCCCCTGTCGTACCATCAATCCCTTTCATTGAAAAAGGCGGCAAGGCTTCGTACTCAAAGGATCTTTTCAAGCGTTTTTTGGTTACATTACTGATAATAACTTCTCCAAGTTTCGCATGGGAAGTCAAACGCGAAGCCACATTCACAGCATCACCAATGCAGGTATATTGCATGGTACGTGTTGAACCAATCGAACCCACAACAACCTCGCCTGAATTCACTCCAACACCAATATGAATATCATCCTCCTCATATTTTTTCTGCTCAATATTAAATTGTTTCAAAGAGCCTTGCATTTCTAACCCACATGCAACCGCCCTATCTGCTGCATCTTCCATCGCTAACGGCGTACCAAACAACACCATAATTTCATCGCCAATAAATTTATCAACCGTTCCGCCGTGCTTAAATACAATATCCACTACCATTTCAAAATAGCGGTTGAGCATCGCTACAATACGGGTTGCCTCTGAGTTATGTGATAAGCGTGTAAAATCGCGAATATCGGCAAACAAAATAGTAACATCGCGCAATTCACCACCTTTTTCCAAACTCACCGCACCACTCATCACCTGCTCAACCACACTGGGAGAAAGAAGTCGCTCAAACTGCGCCTTAGAACGCGCTTCTTGCTCAACTTTATTCAACAAATGCGCATTGGCTATCGCCATCGCTACATATTGAACAATACCCGTTAAAAGCTGCAAATCTTTACGTGTAAAGCCCGAAAGCCCATGTTTTTGACTGTCCAAATGTACAACACCAAGAAGCTCTTCCCCATCAATAATCGGCGCGCACATCACAGATTTAATCCCTTGCATGATAAGGCTCGATGCCTGTGAAAAACGAGCGTCTTGGCTCGCATCTGATAATAGCACTGCCAATTTACTCTGCTGCACCTCCGCTAATATCGAACCTGATACAACCAACTGATCATCGGAATTCAAGCGTGTGCGCACCACCTTGGGTACAAGCTCATCATTCCCTTTGTGATATAACATAATCATACAACGGTCTGCATGAAAAATACGCAACAACTCATCGGCAGTACTTTCAAGCACCTTTGATAGCTCACGATGCGCACCCAACGTATGCATCAACTCACTACCCAAACGCAGTTTTTCGTAGTCTTCACGCAAAACACTTAAATCTGCCACTTCGCTTTCAGCATGGAATTGTTCCAACCCCGCAACTTCAATACGGTCATGCACCTCACTGGTCTGTGACAAGCGCGAAATGTCAACCATGCTCGCCAGCTTTTCATCTTCAGAAAAGGCATGAAAAATTAAATCAACTTTACCCAAAGTAATGACATCGCCATCAGAAAAAGGGTGCCTAGTAACACGAATGCCGTTCAAAAAGGAACCGTTGGAGCTACCCAAATCCTCATAAATATAATGTTCGCCAATATGCTTAATACAAGCATGGTGCTTAGACACCATGGGGTCATGTAAACAAATAACACTATTCGGATGCCGCCCTACCGTCACATTACCCTGAAGAGAATAACTGTGCTCACCAGTGACATCGCGTACTATAATCTTGGACATGTGCCTATCTTAGCTTATGAATAGCTCAACTGACAAATAACATCTATTTGTTATCATGCGCCAGACAGGTAAAGTAACACCACACAGAAGGGGAACTTATGAAAAAACTTCATATTATTTTTATCGCATCCGAAGCTGCTCCGCTAGCCAAAACAGGTGGACTCGCCGATGTTGCGGGCGCGCTCCCCCAAGCCTTACAAAACTTAGGGCATGATGTTACTGTGATTATGCCTTTTTATCGTCCTGCCATTGAAAAAGCTGGCATTAAACCCAAAGCTACGGGTGATGTCATTGAAATGTGGACAGACGGTATTCAACGTCATTGTCCACTACATAAAACCACCGTGGATGGTTTAAATTTCCTTCTTGTCGAGCAAGATGATTTATATGCCCGTGAAGGTATTTATGGTCCTGCTGGTGGCGCGTATGAAGATAATTTACTGCGTTATGTGCTCTTTGATCGTGTCGCACTAGAAGCCGCAGCCCTTCTAAAAACCAATATTGATATTATCCATTGCCATGATTGGCAAACAGGTATGATTCCATTACTGCTCAAAACGCAATACCAACACCACAGCAATATTACCCATGCCAAAACAGTTTTTACTATCCATAATCTTGCTTATCAAGGCGTGTTTCCCGCTGAATGGATGAGTCGTTTAGGACTTCCTAGCCATCATTTCAACCCAGGAAGTTTTGAGTTTCACCATCAAATCAACTGCATGAAAGCGGGCATTCATATGTCTGATACCATTACCACGGTAAGCCCAACTTATGCCAAAGAAATCCTAACACCTGAATATGGCTGTGAATTACAAGGCTTCTTGCAACACCATAGCCACAAACTCACAGGCATTGTAAATGGCATTGATATGGAGCAACTAAACCCATTAACAGATTCAAATTTGCCTGCCAACTACGCCGCAGGAAAAATCGCAGGCAAAAAGAAATGTAAAAAAACTCTACAGGAATCATGCAAACTAGAAGTATCTGATAACATCCCTTTACTTACCCTTATTTCTCGTCTTGCTGACCAAAAAGGCATTGATTTACTGATTGCCAATGCTGCAAAATGGCTGGCACGTGGTTATCAATTGGTAATCCT
>JAUZQR010000131.1 GCA_030950865.1 Mariprofundaceae bacterium
GGATTTTGCCATCTTGAAAAAGGTTTACCAAACAAACATCTTGTTGGGGCTCAATAGAGAAGCTATTTACTTTGTACATTAAAGCTCTAGTGATGATGGTAGCGGCAAATTTTTTAGCAGCCATATCTTTCGAATCAGTGGACGATTGCCTTTGCTCAGTGCTGAGAAAAGCCTTTGTTAGCGCTTTTGTATTCATTAATTTTGGATTTTCAACGGGTGGCGATATGCCTTTTCTGAAAAAACGATGATAGTTGCGCTCAAAATTATTTAAGCTGATAAATACAGGTTTGATAGGCTTTTGAAAAAGAGCTCGAATTTCATCATCATGATGTAGGTCAAGTGGATCAACCATACCTATAATGACTTGATTTCCATGCTCTGCACTGGGTAAAAAATGTAGCTTCCTAGCCCGCTTGGCACTGCATAATTTCATGAGTCGGTGGGGAGGCGTAGTTTTATCCATTGAAAGAAGCGGTATTTTATTGTGCCGCGCCAGAGCTATTGTAAGTGATTCACTGTTTTCTGCTGGTTGCCCTTCCAGTAAATTTAACAGTATAGATGCACGGTTGCGACGACTCTTTTCTTTGGCCGTATGCAAATCATAGGCAGTAATATTGCCAGATTGGATGAGTTCTAATTCTGCTTCTTGACGCATCTAACTCGGAGCCCCCTCCTGTAGTAAGATGGCCACACTGCATGAGGCATGTAATATCTTCAATTACTTTCATATCTTCGGTTGTAGCTACCATGCATGGCGCGTATATTGCGCGACCTTTTCATTTTCAGTTTATGGAGTTTGCATGTCAGTCAATCATTCGAGTATTAAACGCGCTTTAATTAGTGTATCAAACAAAAAAGGCATTGAAGCTTTTGCGCGTGCTTTAAGTGAGCGTGGTGTAGATATTCTTTCCACAGGCGGCACTGCCAGATTATTGCGTGAAGCAAATATCCCTGTGCGTGATGTGTCTGATTATACTGGCTTTCCTGAAATGATGGATGGGCGTGTGAAAACACTGAATCCTAAAGTTCATGGCGGCATTCTGGCTCGCCGTGATAATGATGGTGATATTGCTTCAATGAAAGAGCATGGCATTGAACAAATTGATTTGGTTTGTGTGAATCTTTACCCATTTCGCGAAGCAGTGGCAAAAGAAGGCTGTAGTATTGAAGATGCCATTGAAAATATTGATATTGGTGGACCTTGTATGGTTCGTGCATCGGCTAAAAACCATAAGTTTGTCACCATTGTTGTTGACCCTACTGATTATGGAATGGTGTTGGATAGCATGGATACGAATAGTTTGGATGAAGACAAACGTCGTGCTTTAGCGGTAAAAGCCTTTGCGCATACAGCAGCGTATGATGGTGCAATTGCCAATCATTTTTCAGCTCTAAATGCGGATGGCAGTAAGCGTGCATTTCCTGATGTCTTTACCCGCCAATTTATCAAAACAACTGATGTTTTGCGTTATGGTGAAAACCCACATCAAGCGGGTGCATTTTATGCAGATATAGAAGACCCTGTAACATCGCTAGCAGATTGTGAGGTATTGCAAGGTAAAGCATTGTCTTACAATAATATTGCTGATGCCGATGCAGCATTTGGTTGTGTGCGTGATTTTTCTGACAATGCCGCCGTTATTGTGAAACATGCCAACCCTTGCGGTGTGGCAGTAAGTGGTATGCAAGCGGAAGTTTATGAGCGCGCGCGTGCTGCTGATAGCACATCTGCATTTGGCGGTATTGCGGCATTTAATCAACCATTGGAATCGGAAACAGCGGCACTGATTGCGCAAACATTTATGGAAGTCGTGATTGCGCCAGGGTTTAGTGATGGCGCGCGTACAATTTTAGCGGAAAAGAAAAATCTGCGTTTATTGCTTGCTCCATCGATTGCCCCTGTGCAAGGAGGATTGGAATTTAAACGTGTGAGTGGTGGTTTGTTGGTGCAAGAGCGTGATGACCATATTCTTACCCGTGATATGTGTAAGGTAGTGACTAAGCGTCAACCAAGCGATGAAGAGTGGGATGATATGATGTTTGCTTGGACAGTTGCCAAGCACGTTAAATCCAATGCTATTGTGTTTGCCAAAGGCGGTGTGACATTGGGTGTGGGTGCTGGTCAAATGAACCGTGTCAATTCCACCCGTATTGCGGTACAGCATGGGGGCGAGTCCATTAAAGGCTCTGCTGTAGCATCCGATGCATTCTTTCCTTTCCGTGATGGTGTCGATGCTTTGGCAGAAGCAGGTGCCACGGCTGTGATTCAACCAGGCGGCTCGATTCGTGATGAAGAGGTGGTTAAAGCTGCCGATGAACATGGTTTGACCATGATTTACACAGGCATTCGTCACTTTAGACATTAAGATATATTTTTAGTTAGGGGGTTGAATCTTAATATTTAGCCCCTATACAAGTAGTTCAATAACAAAACATCGAAGGAGAGTTAACGATGGCAACTAAGGTTCGTCCTTTACATGATCGCGTGATCGTTCGTCGCTTAGACGAAGAAGAAAAATCTTCAGGCGGAATCATTATTCCTGATTCTGCAAAAGAAAAACCTGTGCAAGGTGAAATTGTCTCTGCTGGTAAGGGCAAGATTTTGGAAAATGGCGATGTTCGTCCTTTGGATGTGCAAGAAGGTGATGTTGTTATCTTTTCAACCTATGCAGGCACAGAAATCAAATTAGACGGTGAAACATTCTTGATGATGCGTGAAGACGACATCCTCGGCGTAATCACTAAATAAATTCAGATAATAATCAGGAGATTGAACCATGGCTAAAGAGATTCAATTTGGCGAAGACGCACGCGCAAAGATGATGAGCGGCGTAAACCAATTAGCAGATGCAGTAAAAGTAACTTTAGGTCCTAAGGGTCGTAATGTTGTGTTGGATAAATCTTGGGGCGCACCAACCATCACCAAAGATGGTGTATCTGTTGCCAAGGAAATTGAGCTTGCAGATAAGTTTGAAAATATGGGCGCACAGATGGTGAAAGAAGTGGCATCTAAAACTGCAGATATTGCAGGTGATGGCACAACGACTGCAACCGTATTGGCACAAGCCATTGCCAAAGAAGGCAATAAAGCTGTTGCGGCGGGTATGAACCCAATGGATTTGCAGCGCGGTATTGATAAAGCTGTTGCAGCATTGACTGCTGAATTGGCGAACTTGTCTAACCCAGTGAAAAACCAGGAAGAAGTAGCGCAAGTAGGTACTATTTCTGCCAATGGTGATGCTGAAATTGGTAAAATCATTTCAGATGCGATGGATAAAGTGGGTCAAGAAGGCGTGATTACTGTTGAAGAAGCTAAGGGTTTGGAAACAGAGTTGGATGTTGTTGAAGGCATGCAATTTGACCGTGGTTACTTGTCTCCATATTTTGTAACCAATGCAGACCGCATGGAAGCAGAATTAAAAGATGCTTACATCTTGTTCTTTGAGAAGAAAATCTCAAATATGCGTGACCTTCTTCCTGTATTGGAAGCAGTGGCTCGCTCAGGCAAACCTTTGTTGATTATCGCTGAAGATATTGAAGGCGAAGCCTTGGCAACGTTGGTTGTAAACAAAATGCGTGGTGTGATGAATGTAGCTGCTGTTAAAGCACCAGGTTTTGGTGATCGCCGCAAAGCGATGATGGAAGACATGGCTATTTTGACCAATGGTAAAGTGATTTCTGAAGACCTTGGCTTGAAATTGGAAAATGTAAGCATCGAAGACTTGGGTCAAGCTGGTACAATTCAAATCACCAAAGATGCAACTGTGATTGTTGATGGTGCTGGTGATAAAGCTGAAATCGAAGCCCGTGTTGCATTGATTCGCAAACAAGCTGATGAATCTACCTCTGATTATGACAAAGAAAAAATGCAAGAACGCCTCGCTAAACTAGCTGGCGGTGTTGCGGTCATCAAAGTTGGCGCAGCGACAGAAGTTGCTATGAAAGAGAAAAAAGACCGTGTGGATGATGCATTGCATGCAACACGCGCCGCAGTAGAAGAAGGTATTGTTGCTGGTGGTGGCGTTGCATTGATTCGTGCAAGCAAAGCTTTAGATGGCTTGAAAGCTTCAAACAGCGATCAAGAAGCTGGCATCAACATCGTTCGGACTGCGGTTGAAGCGCCTTTGCGTCAAATCGTAAGTAATGGTGGTGGCGAAGCTTCTGTTGTTGTGAACGAAGTATCTAAATCTGATGATGCGAACTTCGGTTACAATGCTGGAACGGAAGAATATGGTAATTTGGTTGCGATGGGCGTGATTGACCCAACCAAAGTAACGCGTACTGCATTGCAACATGCAGCTTCAATTGCTGGTCTATTGATTACCACTGAAGCCATGATTGCAGACATTCCAGAACCTGCTGGCGCAGCTCCTGCAGCACCAGATATGGGTGGTATGGGTGGCATGGGCGGTATGATGTAAGCTGGCATCAGCCACTTAGCTCCAAGCTTGAAAAAATAAAAGGCGACCTTTTCGGAGGTCGCCTTTTTTATTTTATACTCGAGGTTAAAATTTCACGGGCTTGCGCACAGTCCTTGGCAATTTGTTGAGCCAAATCATCAGCACCAGTAAAAGCTCGATCTTCGCGAATGCGTTGGACAAACTCCACGCGTAAGTGTTGACCGTATATATCTACTTGGGCATCTAACAAGTGTGTTTCCAGTAGCAAAGTTCGCCCTTGAAATGTTGGGCGATAGCCTAAGTAGGCAGCGCCATTCCATTTCTGGGAACTGCTACAAGCGCGAACTGCATAAATGCCAACAGGCGGGTGCGCTAAATCAGCGACATCAATATTGGCAGTTGGAAAATTCATTTTTCGCCCTCGTTTTTCGCCGTGCAAGACTTCCCCAGTAATACTGTAAGGGCGGCCTAAAAGTTGGCGAGCCAACGTAAGTTCAGCCGCTTCAATATTGGAGCGAATACGGCTGGATGATACAACAGCTCCCTGCATTTCAAATGCAGCAGCTTCAGAAACGGTAAAACCAACAGCATCGCCCAATGTGCGCAAATCGGTGACATGACCTTGCCTATCATGACCAAATGCAAAATCATAACCGACATGAATATGCTTGAATGAAAATGCATCATATAACGTGCGAGAAAACTTTTCAGCTGACCATGAGGCAAGCTCTTTGGTGAATTCAAGAAGCAATACAGCCTCTACGTCAGCCTCCTCAAGGTATTGCAGGCGTTCATGAACATGACATAAACGGCGTGGCGCTTCCACAGGAAACAACACTGCGCGCGGATGTGGCTCAAAAGTCACGGCAAGTGCTGGACCATCCACAGCTTGAGCATGCCCTTTAAGTTCTGCTAAAACTTGCTGGTGTCCCATATGCACACCATCAAAATTACCAACAGTGATAGCGCCACCAGATATGCCGCCATCGGCAGCCTCTTGCCATGTATGAAACACCTTCATGTAAGCTCCTTGACCATGCCTCTGCTTCCGAATGCCAATAGTAATGACAACATCGGAGCACCTGAATTTATTTTTCCGCTAGACACCCATTGCATTGCTTCTGCACGGCTTAACCAAAAGCGGCGAATATCTTCATGTTCGCTGGCAATACCACCGCCCTTACCCACAGGCTTCTGCTTATCAATTAAACCCAAATATAAGGTGATATGCTCTGATGAGCCGCCTGGCGTGGAATAGTACTTGCCTAAATAAGTCATCGTATTCGGGGCATAACCAGCCTCTTCAACTGCCTCGCGCCGTGCCGCAGTTTCAGCATCTTCGCCTTCGTCAATCATGCCAGCAACCACTTCAATTAACCAAGCATTATCCTTGCGAACAGCCGCGCCAATACGAAATTGTTCAATCAGTAACACTTCATCACATGCTGGGTCGAATAATAAAACTGCGACAGCGTTACCGCGCTCTAAATGTTCGCGCTCGATGTGTAATGTTCCACCATCAAAACGCTCATGCTCAACACTATAACTATCCAGCTCGAAAAAACCACGGTGTAGGGGGTGCTTTGATTTGAGTGTATAATCCATAGAAGCCAATCTAGAATGATGCGTAGCTTAGGCAAGTATGGGTTTGAAATGCGTTTATTATATTGAATATTTGAACATCTGACAGGCTGCAGGTAAAAAAGTTTCACCTAGTGATTTATTTCATGCTACAGTAAGCCCATGAAGATTTTGGTTGTTGAAGATGAAGAGCGGGTTGCGCAATTTATTCAGAAAGGTCTGAAAGAAGAGGGTCATGCTGTTGATGTTTCGTACGATGGCGAAGATGGCGGATTTTTGGCCGAAGTGAATGATTATGATTTAATTTTGCTTGATGTGATGTTGCCGAAGAAAAATGGTATCAGTGTATGCCGTGAAATTCGTGCGCGGGGTGTTGTAACGCCTGTGTTAATGCTAACTGCGCGTGACAGTGTTGAAGACCGCGTGCGTGGGCTCGATGCTGGCGCGGATGATTATTTGGTAAAGCCTTTCGCCTTTGAAGAGCTTTTGGCACGGGTGCGTGCATTGTTGCGCCGCCGCTCTGATAGCAAAACGCCAACATTGCAATTGGCAGACTTGGAACTGGATCCGATTACTCGCCTTGTGACACGTGCTGGCAAGCCGATTCGATTGACCACCAAAGAATACTCTCTTTTGGAATACTTGTTGCGTAATGCCGATAAAGTATTGTCACGGACGTTGATTGGTGAGCATGTATGGGACATGAATTTTGACCCAGAAAGCAATGTGATTGACGTATATATAAGTCATTTGCGAAATAAAATTGATAAAGGTTATGATGTGGCTTTGTTGCATACCATGCGTGGTCAAGGTTATTTACTTAGTGCTGATAGCCCGCTTATTTAGCAGAATTTAGGGGCATTCGAATCTTATGATACAGAAAATTCGCATGCATATGTTGGGAACATTCCGTGGTCGTTTGGCATTACTCTATGTTGCCGTTGAATTGTCGATTCTTATTTTTGCGGCACTGGTTATTTACTTCTTTTTGGCACGACAAGTTTATCAAAACCTTGATGATGCTTTGCTATCGCAATCGCACACCTTGGAATTAGAATTAGAACAGTCGCATAGTTATTATTGGCTGACTGTACTGGATAATTATGCCCGTGATACACGGGATTCCGTTGAGCTTATTACTGCCAACGGCATTATTCAATATACATCGGATAAGAGTTTGGTTGGTACGGGTGGTAACCAAGTGAGCTTTGCTTTGGGTCAAGCGATGTCTGGAAAAGAAGTTGTATTTGTGTCCACCGATTCATTGCTACGAAAAAGCAATATGCGGGTTTTAGCGCTACCGATTCATAAATCGAAACGTGTCGTTGCGGTGATACTGATTGGACATAATACCAGTGAGATACAAAGCTTTTTTAAATTATTATATACGATTGGTGGGTTTCTTGGCTTGATTTCAATTGTTTTAAGTGCGTGGGCTGGGTATATGATGTCAAAACGCGCACTTCGCCCTATTGAAGCAATCAAGAAAACAGCCAAGGCGGTTGCACGCGGTGATTTGTCTCAGCGTTTATCAAGTCATGCCAGAGAGCGTGAAATTGAGGAGCTTGAAAACAATCTTAATCATATGTTTGAGGCATTAGAGGCGAGCTTTAAATCACAGAAACGTTTTACTGCGGATGCCTCGCATGAATTGCGTATGCCATTGACTATTTTGAAGGGCGAAATTGAGGTAGCACTTCGCCAATCTCGTAGCATTGAAGAGCATGAAAATTTATTAAAGCAACATTTGGATATTGTGGCGCGTATGCAGCGCATTGTTGATGATTTGTTAACCCTAGCGCGTGCTGATGCAGGCATGCTTGAGCTACAACAGAATACTTTGGATTTGTCACTTTTGTTGCAGGAGGTTGGGCAACAGCATTTGATTTTGTATGAGCAAGGGCAACTGCATTTGGAAATGGATATTCAAGATGATTTGGAAGTGATGGGTGATGCAAGCCAGCTTGAGCGTGTTATTTTTAATTTACTTAGCAATGCTTATAAATATGCACCGCAAAACTCCACGGTTTGGCTAACGGCTTATGCAAAACAAGAGCATGCATACATTACAGTTTGTGATGAGGGCATAGGCATTTCAGAGGAGCATCAGAATCGGTTATTTCATCGCTTTTATAGGGTCGATGATGCGCGTGCCCGCAAGCAAGGTAGTGCAGGTTTAGGCTTAGCTATTTGCAAACATATTGTTGAGGCTCATCATGGTGAAATATGGGTGGAGAGTAAGGAAGGTGAAGGTGCATCATTTATGGTACGACTGCCATTAAGCAGCTTGAATCCAGAACACCACCAACGCCTTCAGAGCATGATGAATAGGAAGGCACCCTGAGGTTTTATGCGCTTAGGGTGTCAGTTTGCTTTTTTCTCTGCTATTGGGGAAGTTGAACCTTCCAAATATGGAAACGACCTATATTGCCTTGTATTTGATGTTCAGCTTTTAGTATCTTGTCTATTTTACGGTCTGAATGGAAATAAACATAACCATCTTTTGCAACCGATGGCGCACCATCACGGGCTTTATCCAAGGTCAATTGTGTTAATTGTTTGCCCTCACGCGTTACGGCCCAAATATCCCACTGGTTCTTTTTTCCACCGCGCATGTCTGCATGTGAACGGTTGGATGTAAAGATAATCCACTGACCATTAGGACTCCATGTAGGTTGCATGTCGATGCTGCGAACATCGCTTAATTCAGCCAAGTTTTTACCATCAACATCCATCATAAACAAATGTATACTGCGTCCAATAGGCATGGAAAAGGCAATGCGTTTGCCATCTGGAGAAACCGCAGGGTGGAAACCTTCACTTAAGCGCTTTTCAGAGCCATCAGCGGAGATGTGTACAATATAGCCGTGTGTTCCAGCGACGGACCAATTATTGAAATTATCCAAATGCTGCTTTTTCATATGTTTATCATGACCATGCATAATAAGGCGTGTGGCAATTAGGCTTCCATCTTTTAATAGAGTAATATCTTTTAGTTTGCCCGTTAGCTCTTTTGCACGGCGCATCAGTCCTTCACCATCAGCAGGTTTTTGCCATAAGCCCAGTGTGCCCGTACGGCTGGATAAAAAAGTAATATCATTACCTAGCCAAGCCACAGAACCCAGTGCCGCTAAATCATCAGTGACTGTATTGAGAGGATCGCCATTTTGTATGGCGCGGCGAGAAATCCAGTAGTTTTTAGATTTGCCAGTGAGTGTTAATAGATATTTTCCATCAGGCGATACCTTGGGATACATTTCACTCTCTTTGGGCTCTAAGGTGACAAGTTCGGCGGTATCAGCAGGCTCTTCTTTGACTTGTTGCCCAGCACCTTCCAAAAATCCAAATAAGTCATTGGCTTGAGCGTTTGAAATGCTCATGGTAAGGGCGATTAAGAGTAGTATTTTTTTCCTGGGTATAATCCTTTTGGTGTTTATTTTATATCATGGAATAGGCTTTATTAAAATGCAACTTGC